>JAJFUB010000112.1 GCA_021372615.1 bacterium
CTCGTACATCATCTACGTCACGTTCTTCGTGAAGGGCCTGATGGCCGAGGGTGGGTACACCCAGGTGGGAGCGGGGCGCCTGTTCATGGTCATGGGGTGGGCCAGCCTGCTGTGCGGGCTGATCTGGGGCTGGGTCTCCGATGCCATCGGGCGCAAGACCACCCTCGTCATCGTCTACCTCATCCAGACCGTCGCCTTCGGGCTGTACGCCCTCCATCCGCATCCGGCCGGCTTCACGGTCTCAGCCATCCTGTTTGGCCTGACCGCCTGGAGCATCCCCGGCATCATCGCCGCCGCCAGCGGCGACCTGTTCGGGCCACGCCTGGCCCCGGCCACGCTGGGCTTCGTGACCGTCTTCCTGGGCGTTGGCCAGGCCGCTGGCCCCACGGTCGCCGGGATGCTCGCCGATGCGCACGGCTCGCTGCTGCCGGCCATGCTGCTGGCCGCCGTCGTGGCACTGCTGGGCGCGGGGCTGTCAGCCACGCTACACCCCGTGCATGGCAAGCGCTCGCTATCCCCCGCGCGTGGAGGCGACCATGGATAACGAGCGACAGGTGATCCACCGCGAGCGGACCAGCCAGGGCGCCCAGTGGAGCACTGTGCACCACGGGTACTTTGGGAGCGAGGAGATCGCGCGTCCGCTCGTGGACGCGGTCCTGCAGACGGTGGACCAGTCGCCACCCGCGGTGCTGGCCGACCTCGGCGGCGGTACGGGGTTCCTCCTCGGGCAGATTCTCCAGCGCCGGCCGGAGCTGAGCGCACGTCTGGTGAATGTGGACCTGTCCGCCGACCAACTGGCCGCGTGTGAGGAGCCCCGCCTGGAGCGCCTGCAGGCCTCCGCCTCCGGGATCAAGCGCGAGGACCTGGCCGTGGGCGACGGGCGCCTGATGCTGATGATGCGCTCCGTGCTGCACTACTTCGGCTGCGAGGGCGCCCTGCGCGTGCTGCGGCACCCGCGATCCCAGACGCTCCCGGGTGAGGTCTTCGTGCACCAGACGGCCTGCTTCTGGCTGGGGCCGTACCGGCGCTGCATCAACCTGCTCTACCAGCGCATGGCGACCGGCAAGTGGTACCCCCTGGTGGGGGAGCTGGAGTTCCTGCTGGGCAAGGCCGGGTGGGAGGTGGTGGAGGTCGTGCCTGCGCCCCCGCTCCTGCTCGACTCACCCTCACTGGCGGTGCGGTATGACCTGGGCGAAGAGGCCGTGCAGGCCATTCGGGAGGAGTTGCTGGGGGACTTCGGGGTGCTGCGGCGGGTCTTTGAGCCCCAGGAGGCGGGCTTTGCGGCCTGGCTGCACTACCACATCTTTACCTGCCGGGCGGTGTAGGGCAGGGCGCAGCGGCCTCCGCGGCGAACAGCCCCCCATGCCTCGGCCGGTCCTGATTCCCGCTCTGCTTGCCCTGCTGTGGCCCTGCGCGTTCTGCTCGGGGGACGGGCTCGCCCAAGTCATCGGCTATGTCTCCTCCCTGGACCAGTCGGTGCAGCAGTATGGCGTCTACCTGCCCGCGGCCCCGGCGCCCTCCCCGGCGGGCTATCCGGCCATCCTGCACATGCACGGCTACGGCTGGTCGGTCAGCGCCGGGTTCTCGGACTTCCAGAAGCGCTGGGCCGAGGACCACGGCTGGATTCTCATCAATCTCAACGCCCGCGGGCCCCAGTTCTATGAGGGTGTCGGCGATGTCGAGACCCGCAACGTCGTGCGCGATGCCCACGAACG
Source organism: bacterium (assembly GCA_021372615.1). Classification (NCBI taxonomy): domain Bacteria; species bacterium. The sequence continues at coordinate 1,716 of JAJFUB010000112.1, forward strand.
GTTCGGCCTGGACCTGGGGCGCCTGTTCCTGACCGGCGGTTCCATGGGCGGCACCGGCGCCTACCGCATGGGCATGCGCTATCCCGACCTCTTCACCGCTGCCGTGGGCGTGGATGGCTGGTCGGACTACCGCGAGTGGCACTACCACTGGTACGCCCGGACCGACCAGCACTCCGACATCGAGGAGTTCCGGCGGCCCCTGCTGGAAGCCATCTCGCCGCTGTACTGGGCCGGGCGGACCCGCTGGAACGCCATCCAGACCTCCGTCAGCGGCCGCGACAACGTGGTGCTGCCCGAGAACGGCCTGCTGCTGTCCAACGCCCTTGGTGTCCGGGCCCAGCAGACGCCCGGCGCCTACGCCAACCGCCTCTTCGTGGACTACGAGGCCGGTCACTGCGGCAGCACGCGCCTGGACCAGATCTACGAGTACTTCCTGCACCGCCAGACCCATCCCAATCCTCCCGGCTTCCTATGCGAGACGCCACTGCTGGCCCACGGGCAGATGTACTGGGGCAGCATGTTGCGGCTGAAGGTGCAGGGGGCGTCGGCGGCGTTGGAGGCGACCGTGGACCCGGGGACGCCGTTGGAGGGGCCGGCTGATAGCCGGCCCGCCGTGGCCGCCGCCGGTCATCAGCCATCCGGGGAGCTGGTCGCGTCCGCCACGAACGGCGGGCCGGCTGATAGCCGGCCCCTCCGAACGGCGACGGCTACTGTCCTCACCCGCAATCTGAGCCGAATCGCCGTGCATCTGCAGGCCTCGCCGGCCGCCGAAGCTCGCGATGTGGCCCTGTACGTCGATGGCTTCCTGGCCTACCAGGGACCGCCCCGAACGGTGACCCTCCAGGCGGACTTCTCGCCGAAGGGTGACCTGTGGGGGTGGGCGGAGACGGGGGCCGCGAGCGAGACCGGGACGGCGGGCCGGCTGGTAGCCGGCCCCTCCAACGGCCTGGCCAAGACGCCGGAGCTGGAGGGGCCCCTCGGCGAGGCCTTCAAGCGGCCGTTCCTGGTAGCCTACGGCACGGACGGCGCGCCCGAGCAGGTGCGCCGCAACCGCCGCGAGGCCGAGGACTTCGCGCGCGGCTGGAACGGCTTCATGGTCCATGCCGACGCCGTCGCCGCGGTGCCCGAAGAGCGCGTGCCGGCCGCCGACGTAGCGAGCAAGTCTCTCGTCATGTTCGGGACCGAACAGAGCAGCCGCCTGCTGCGCGAGGCCAATGCCCGGCGCGAGCTGCCCGTGCACATCACTGACGATGCCATCACCGTGGCCGACCCGCAGTGGGGCGACCGGGCGTACCGCGGGAGCCAGTATGGGGCCTTCCTGTGCTTTCCCAACCCGCTGTGCGACTTCCGGCAGTACCTGGTGGTATGTCGCGGCCAGTGGGCGACCAAACCCAACGGTTCGGCCCGGCAGGGGCTGGAGTACGACCTGGAGAAGTTGCCGTGGGCGTATTCTGACTACGTGGTCTTCGACACGGATCAGCGCGAGCTGCCGCATGTGCTGAATGTCAACAACAAGCCGCCGGTCACGTGCTATGAGGCCGGCTACTTCGTCGAGGCGGGGTACTTCGACCAGGACTGGCAACCCTATCGCGCGGCGACGCTGGACCGGGTGCGGGCCCAGGGCCTGCCGACCCGCCTGGTACATGTCGAGCAACTGCGCCCCTCGGCCGCCGGGTTGCAGGTGCTGATCGCGGATGCCTCGGGGGCGCTGGTGCCCCAGGCGCGGGTGACGGTGAGCGGCTTCGGGAGCCCGCCGGTGACCTCCTCGGCGGTCACGGATGGCGCCGGCCTGGCCACGTTCCCGGTGCTCGCCGCTGGCACGCCTGCCAGCGTCGTCAACGTCATGGCGACCGGCGCGGAGTATGACTGGCAGGCCGACCGCGTGTCGGCCACCGGACAGGGCGGGATCGGGCTGGCGGCTCGCGCCGCTGCACCCGATGAGAACGGCCGCGCCCGGGTGACGCTCGATCTGAACAGCGACCACCCCGAGCGCGTGTCGGCGCGGCTGCTCGTCCCCGTGGGGGAGGTGGACCAGCCCGTCCGCGAGGTCGCGCTGGCGGAGGGGCAGGGGTCCTCGGTCGCCCTGGAGTGGCGGCTGCCCGGTGTCCCGGCCGGGACATACCGGGCTCTGGCAGAGGTGACATCCAGCCGGCGGCCGGTGCGCTTCTCGCGGCCGGTCTTCGTCACGGTCGGCTTGTGGGCGGACAGCCCGCTGCGGGTGACGGAGCTTGTTCCGACCGACATCGGGCTGGGGGCGGCATGGCAGGTTGCCGTGCGTGTCACCAACTTCGGGACCACACCCGAGACGGTCACAGTGCGCCTCGCGCTGCCGACCGACCGGTGCTACCCCGAGCCGCAGTCGGTGACGCTCGAACCGGGGAAAGAGACGACAGTCACGTTCAAGCAAGCGCCGGGCACGCCACCGCTGGAGCAGGGCCTGCACCCGGTGCGGGCGTATGTGCAGGGGCATCGCGGCGCTGTTGCCTATGCTGAGTTTACGGTGAAATAGGAGCACGATGATGACTCGCCTTCTGGGCCTGCTGGCCGCCCTCACGACAGTCCTGCCGGTTGCCGCCGAGGTTGTGCAGCTCTCGCGACCGGGCGAGATGGTGATGACGCTGCAGCCCGGCAGCGCCCGGGCGCTGGTGCGGGAGACGCGCACGCTGCAGCTTCCCGCGGGCGACAGTGCCGTCGGCTTCTCGTGGAACAAGGCCAACGTGGACCCCTCGTCGGTCACGCTGGCGCTGGAGCGCGGCACGGTGGGTGAAGCGTCGCGCGCCCCGGGGCAGGACCGGGCCCTGGTGTGGCAGGTGAACATGCCCCAGGCCGGCGCGACCGCGGCGGTGGTGAGCTATCTGCTGGACGGCGCCAAGTGGCAACCGAGCTATGTGCTGACCCTCAACCCCGCGGCCGGGAAGGCCGTCCTGGAGGGCAGCGTGCGGCTGACCAATGAGACCGGCGTGGCCCTGCAGCAGGTGTCCCTGCAGATGGGCGCGCCGGGGACGACCCTGGCCGACCGTCCCGAGGGCCCACAGAAGTCGGCCCGGCCCTTCGCGGCCAGCGCGACCATCGAGCCCGGCGCCACCGCCGTCGTGACCTTCACCGTCATCCCTGACATCCCCGCTACCGTCCGGTACGTGTATCAGTCTGACCGCTCGGGCAACATCGAGCAGGTCCTGCGCCTGGGGCTGGACCAGGTCGGCGTGCCCGCCATCGCTCTGCCTGACGGGCCCATGCTGATCCAGCAGGCCGGCGAGCCGCCCGTGCCGGTCTTCAAGACCCAGCTAGACCTGCAGCCGGACAAGGAGTTCGAGGTGTCCATGGGGACGGAGCCGGACATCGTGGTGGAGCGCCGCCTGGTCTCCAGCCGGCGGGGCAACTTCGACGTGGACCGCTTCGGCCGCATCACCGGCGTGGACACCACGGAGGAGTACCTGCTCACCGTCCGCAACCACCTCGGCCGAGACGTCACCGTGGACGTGGTCGAGACCGTGCTCTCGACGTGGGACCTCAAAGCGCCCGACCCCGCCCGGCGCGAGACAAGCTGGGTGCAGTGGGCCCTGCCGGCGCTGGCCGGCCAGGCGGCGGAACTGCGCTTCTCGCTGGTGAAGCACGCGGGCACCCGGGCGAAGAAGTAGACGCCCGTCGCCCCGTGAAGCCCCTGCAGGACGATCCTGCGCTCATGTCGAATGTCAGTGGACTGCCACGATGGAGGCTTGATGATGCGCCGCTGTCTGCTTGTATTGCTCCCGCTTGCTCTAGCTGCTCCGCTCTGCGCCGCCCCCCTGGTCTTTGAGGCTGAGAAGGTCTCCGGCCCGGCCGAGGCCTGGGGAGAGAACATCACCCCCACGACCAAGTGGAACCTGTGGAGCAAGGATAGCGACGCCGACAAGAAGTGGTCCGGCGGCGTGGTCCTGCAGTCCCCGCAGGTCATGGCCGACCGCGAGAAGCCCGAGGATGGCGCGCCGGTGCTGCACACCGTCCTGACTGACATCCCCAAGGGCACCTACATCATCGACATCAAGTTCGGCCGCGACCTGGGCGTCTCCCTCGACGGCAAGGAGTGGAAGCGGCTGTCGGCGCTGGGCGGGCGCCTGGGCAAGTTCGAGATCGACGGGACGTTCGAGTGGTGGGTGGACGACCGCTACGCCGATCGCAACAGCCCCGGCTTCGGCTACTACGACTACATCACCCTGACCCCGACCCAACCGGAAGTCATGGGTGTGGCCAACGGCGGCTTCGAGTTCGGCAAGAGCCTCGACGACAGCGCCTGGGCCTGGTGGTCGCGTGAGAACGTGGGCAGCGCTGAACTCGTCGCTGAGGGGAAGACAGGCCGTGCCGTGAAGATCATCCACACCGGCGAGAAGGACTTCGCCCTGACGAACGCCGGCCGCCTGAAGGTCAACCCCGGGGAAGCCTACCTCGCGACCGCCTGGATGAAGTGCCAGGACACCGCCTCCGCCAACCTGGACATCGTCTCGGTGGGCGGCGGGAGGGTGCTGTCGTGGAGCCTGGCGTCCGACGGCGTCTGGGGCACCAGCGACTGGAGAAAGCTCGCGGCCAAGACCTTCATTCCGGCCGGGTGTGACGAGATCTACCTGCGCGTCACCGGTCGCGGCGCCGTCACGGTGTGGGTGGACGATGTGGCCATCCAGAAGCTGAACGAGCAGCCGCCCGTCGCCAAGCCCAAGACCAAGGTGACGGGCTGGGCCAAGACCCGCGTCACCGAGAAGCTGGACCGGGGCCTCGTGGCCATGCCGGTCGAGGGCGGCAAGGTCTACCTCGGCTGGCGGCTGCTGAAGACCGACCCCGAGAGCATCGCCTTCAACGTCTACCGCGGCACCGGGCGCATGCTGCCGGTCAGGCTCAACGACAAGCCGCTGACGCAGACCACCGACTTCGTGGACGAGAAGCCGCCGCTGGACAAGGACAACATGTGGTACGTCAAGCCCGTCATCGGCGGCAAGGAGGGGCCGGCGTCCGGAACGGTCATGCTGCCCCCGAACCCCGAGGTCAAACCATACGTGTCCTTCAAGCTGCAGGGCGACTACACGTTCCAGAAGGTCGGGCTGGGGGACCTGAACGGCGATGGCAAGCTCGACTATGTCATCAAGCAGCCGCAGGACAACATTGACCCCGCCGACTCCTACTGGTACAAGAGCCCCGACACCTACAAGCTGGAAGCGTATCTGAACGACGGCACCTTCCTGTGGCGCTACGACCTGGGCTGGAACATCGAGCGCGGCATCTGGTACTCCCCCTACGTCGTGTGGGACTTCGACGGCGACGGCAAGGCTGAGGTCGCCGCCAAGACCAGCGAGGGCGACGACCGAGCCCCCGATGGCCGCGTGCTCGGCGGGCCGGAATATGTCGCCATCATTGACGGCATGACCGGCAAGGAGAAGACGCGCCTGCCCTGGCCGAGCCGCAAGGACTTCGGTGGCGGCCTTTCCGGCTACAACCTCGCCTCCCGGAACCAGCTCGGCGTGGCCTACCTGGACGGCAAGACCCCGTGCCTGATCGTCGCACGCGGCACCTACACCGTCATGCGCGCCATCGCGTATCAGTACCAGAAGGGCAAGCTGCAGGAACTGTGGGCCTGGGACAACCGCGAGGAGACTGGCGGGGGCAACTGGCGCGGCCAGGGCGCCCACTGGATGCACTGCGGCGATGTGGACGGCGACGGCCGCGAGGAGGTCCTCCTGGGGTCGTGTCTCGTGGACGACGACGGCAAGGGCGTCTGGACAACCGGTCTGGGCCACCCGGACCGCTGCTTCCTGACCGACGTGGATCCCACCCGCCCCGGGCTGGAGATCTTCTACCATATCGAGCCGCGGCAGAAGGAGAACGGCCTGTGTGTGGTGGACGCCAAGACCGGGGAGATCGTCTGGGGCCTCAAGGAACAGACCTACCATGTCGGCTCCGGCAACTGCGCGGACATTGACCCGCTGCACCTCGGCCAGGAAGTCTGGGCCTGCGAGGATGGCAAGGGCGATCCGAAGCAGGAGAACTACAAGGGCAATCCACCCAAGTGGCTGCTGACGGCCCAGGGCGAGGTCCTGGCGCGCGATGAGAAGGTCCCGTCAGTCGAGACCGTCTACTGGGACGCCGACGGCCTCAAGGAACTCGTGGGGGGTGGCCGCATCTACAAGTACCTCGGCGGCGGAACCGTCGCCCAGGGCCTCGAAGGCGGTCGCTCCTTCTGGGCCGACATCATCGGCGACTGGCGCGAGGAACTCGTCACCACCGTGAAGGGTGAGTTCCGCATCTACACCACCACCATCCCCGCCTCCGACCGCCATGTCTGCCTGCTGCAGGACCCGATCTACCGCGCGGACGTGGCGCACCTGGCCATGGGCTACCATCAGAATCCGGTGCTGGGGTACTACCTGAGGCAGCTCAGCCCGACCATGTGGCCGTCCGCCTCCGCCTCGACCATCGTCGTCGGCCAGCCCGTGCCGGCGAAGATCACGCTCGCGGCCCCGGCCGAGCAGGCCGTCGCCGGCAAGCTCACGCTCACGCCCGACCCGCTCGTCACCGTCTCCCCGGCGACGATTGACCTGAGCGCCGCGCCCGGCCAGACCACCGAGGCCGCCTTCACAGTCACGCTCAAGGAAGCCCCGCCGCTGCTGTACGGCGGCAAGACGGCCAACGTGAACGCCGAGTTCATCGGCGCGACCCCCGGAACGCCGCCCCTGCGCACGGTCCTGGCCCTGAAGGTGGAGGAGAAGCCGCTGCAGGGCGTACCCATGGCCCAGGCCGAGGACTTCAGCGACCAGAGCGGTGGCCAGGTACAGCTCCGCACCGACAAGCTCGGCGCGGTGGGCAAGGCCATCTCGCACTGGGACACCGCCGGACACATGCTGCAGTGGAAGATCAGCGTGCCGCAGGCGGGCAAGTACTGGGTCATCCTGCGGTGTTGTTCGCCGACGGGCGCCCAACGCGAGACCACGGTGGACGGCCTGGCCCCGCTCAAGCAGAGCTTCGGCAGCACCGGGGGCTTTGGCAGCGACACCAGCAGCGACTGGGCCCACCAGGCGGTGCGCGGCGCTGACGGCAACCGTGTCGTTTTCGACTTGACGGCGGGCGAACATGCCATCAAGATGGTCAACCTGGACGGCAAAGGGCTGAATATGGACTACATTGCGCTGGTGCCCGCGAGGTAGCGACAGGCGCCGGGCATCGGGGATCGGGGACCGGAACATGCGAAGATCTGCCGCCGAACATGTTGACGTCGAACGCGAGGAGACCGGGTTGCCGGCCTTCTGGGTGACGCTCTACCTGTTGGCTGTGCTCATCGTCGGTGTCGCCGCCGGCACGCTCCTGGGCCGCCATCATGTGGGCGGCGTCGGGGACTTCTGGCGGCTGCTGCCGATGCTCCTGGTGGGCGAGGTGGTGATCTACCTGGTCATCCTGGCGGTGCCCGGCGACCGGGTGGTGCCGCCGGGACGAGCCATGTTCGGCGTCGTGTTCGGCATGGCGATCCGTGCGCTGATGGCCTTCCTGACCGCCGCGGCGATGCGGCTGGGCGATCCCAGCGCGGGCCAGGGCGCCCTCATGGCCCAGACCTATGCCACTCAGTGGCTGGTCGCACTGACCCAGGTCCTGCTGGTCCTGTTCTACCTGTGGCTGATCCGCGGGGCCCTGGAGAGCGAGCAGCTCAGGCCGCCGCTCCAGCGTGCCCAGGAGGAGATCGTCGAGCAGGAGCGTCAGGAAGCCGAGCAGGCTGCCGAGCGGCGGCGGCGCCTCTTGAGCGCGCTGCAGGAAGTGCGCGGCGAGACCGGCCCCCTCCCCGAGCCGGAGCCCGTACAGCCCGAGCCGGAGCCCGTGCAACCCGAGCCGGAGCCCGTGCAACCCGAGCCCGAGCCCGTACAACCCGAGCCCGAGCCCGTGCAGCCCGAGCCGGAGCCCGTACAGCCCGAACCGGAGCTCGTGCAGCCCGAACCGGAGCCCGTGCAGCCGGAACCCGAGCCCGTGCAGCCCGAACCCGAGCCCGTGCAGCCGGAGCCGGAGCCAGTACAGCCCGAACCGGAGCCCGTACAGCCCGAACCGGAGCCCGAAGCTGCCGGCGACGACACCGCTGCCTTCACGCCGGTGCAGTTGGCACGCGCCTCGCAACTGGCGCTGGACATGGATGAGACAGGCGCGGCGGCCGGTGACTCGGCGGCGTCTCCCGCAGATACCGAGCCGGAGGCCGAGAGATGAGCCTGGAGCGCAGGCAAGCCTGGCCGGCCCTGGCCATCATGGGTGTGGGCATCCTGACCCTGGCGATCACCCTGAAGGCGGCCCAGGCGGACATGCCGGTGCAGCCGCCGTGGATTATGGGCGCATTGGCCGGCCTGTACCTGGTGCTCGCCATGCTGGCGGAAGGCTGCCGCTGGCAGTCGCTGGCCGTCCTGGCGGCCATGCTGGCAGCGCATGCCTTCCTGGCGCTGCTGATGGGCTGGGGCTACGCGGCCGTCGAGGGGCAGCCGCGGTCCCTCGTACCGGCCCTGCAGCATGGACTGTGGGACTACCTGCCGGGCACCGCGCTGCAGTTCGGCTTCGCCTGCCTGGTCGGCATCGTGCTGGATGTGTGGCTGGAGCCCGCGCCGCAGGCCGAGGAGCCGGAGCCCGAGCCGAAGGCAGTGCCGCCCCCCACGCCGGGTCCAGACCTGTCCGCTGCGGCTGACCTGCAGGCGGCTCTGGAGGCCGTGGCTGGACTCGCCGGTGTGGCCGGAGCACTGGCCGCGGCTGAGGCACCGCTGGCGGCGGGGGTGTGGGCTCGCGACCCGCAGGCGGCCTGGCAGCGCGTGCAGGCCATGGTCAAGCGCTCAGGCGCCGGACTGCACACTCTCCCGCTGGACCGTGCTTCACTGCTGATCCGCTCCGAAGAGGGGCACACCGCAGCGCTGCTGGTGACGGACGCGCTGGACCAGCAACAGGCGCACGAAGTGTTGCGGCAACTGTGGGCAGTGGGGCAGAGGGAGTGGGGCGGCGGCGAGTGAAGCCCACGGCCACCGGTCGAGATCAGGGCCGGGGCCCCGCAGCATGGCTGCGGCGCTGCTGGCGCAGCCTCTCCTCGCGCTTCGTCCGGATGAAGGCGCCGGGACGGTTCCTGTGTGACAGTTGCCGGTATGACTACGGCAACGCCTGCCGGCGGCCCGGCCGGCCCAATGTGACGGACTGCCCCGAGTACCGGGCCAGATAGCCCCAGACATCGACGGATGTGACATGCCCAGGCAGATACTCATCTCGACCTCGATGCTCAGCGCCGACTTCTCCCGGCTGGCTGAGGAAGCGCGCGCCCTGGAGGCCGCCGGCGCCGACTGGCTGCACTGGGACTGCATGGACGGACACTTCACGCGCCCGCTGACCCACGGCCCCCTGGTGCTGCAGGCGCTGCGCGAGCACACGAAGCTGTACTTCGACGCCCATCTCATGATCACCAACCCCGAAGCGCAGATCCCGCTGTTTGCGGACGCGGGAGCCGACGGGATCTCCATCCATATCGAGGCCACCGACGAGCCGGCGCGCCTGCTGGACGACATCCGCGCCCGCGGCTGCAAGTCGTGCCTGACCGTCAACCCGCCGACGCCCCTGGCGGACCTGGAGCACCTGCTGTCGCACTGCGATGTCGTCATGCTGATGGGCGTGATGCCGGGCTACGCAGGGCAGGAGTATGCCCCGGCTACGACGCAGCGCATCGCTGAGGTGCGGGAAGCCATTGACCGGGCGGGGCTGGCGACGTTGATCGAGGTGGACGGCGGCGTCAACGATGCAACGGTACGCGAGGTGCTCGGCGCCGGGGCGGATGTGCTGGTGTCGGCGTCATTCGTGTTCAAACACCCGCAGGGGTATGCGGAGGCTCTGCGGCAGCTACGCGCCGCCGCTCCGGACAGCTAACCAGGCACGCGCGCACAGGCACTCACCTAGGCCACGGCAACCGCCGTGGCCTGTCTGTTTGTGCGTTCCGGAGGCACGACGGAGGGCGGCAATACCAAAATAGTGGTTGACAGCCGTCTGAGATTGACGGTAATATCGGGCCACGCCATGAAAACCAGGGTTTTCCACGGCTATCGGTCATACAGAAATGGCTAGCAATGCACCCAGCATGATCGAGACACCGGGCCCGATAGACCAGGCCATCACGCAGAGCCGCCTGACCCTCAAAGAACTCTACCTGGCCTTTCTGGACAACCCGAAGCTCGTTGACATCACGTATGGGCCGATGAACTGCTTTCTCATCCACAACCCCGAGCGGCGGCAGAAGTTCGTCAGTCAGATTCTTCCCCCCCGGGGCCAACCGCTAAACTCGAGGCAGGACTTCATCGAGCGGCGGCTGGTGTCCGGCAAGCGCGTCGCGCCGGTGGATGACCATGGCAGGATCAGAATTGAAAAGGTGCACCTGGGTTGGGCGGGGCTGGAGTCCAGCAGCCAGGCGTTCCTGATGCCCCGCGAGGCGTACGGGTGGATCGAGGTCTGGAACGAGCAGGGCTACTACGATTCGCTCCGCACCATGGACGACAAGTGGCAGGAAGCCATGAATGACGTGCTGGAGAAGCTGTGAAGGGACGGATCGGCCATCGCGGCGCCGCATGACCCGCCAGAGCGCACCCGGCCACACCACAGTCCCTGCATGTTGCACGAGACGCTGACGTGGCTGAACCCGCAACCCGGGCAGACGATCGTAGACATGACCGTCGGGTTGGCGGGGCACGGACGAGAGATCATCAAGCGGATCGGGCCGGACGGGCGCTACGTAGGCCTGGAGTGGGACCCGGAGACATACGCGCTGGCGCAGCAGGCGCTGGCGGATGAGCCGAATGTGATCCTTGTCAACGAGAGCTTTCTGCAGCTGCCGGAGGTGCTGGCGGCGGCTGGGGTGGGGCGGGTAGATGGCGTCGTCCTGGACGCGGGTGTGAACCTGTTCCAGTTGACGGCGCCGGAGCGCTCGATGGCGCAGGACAGCGAAGTCGGGCTGGACATGCGCATGGACCGGCGGCAGGGCGTCCCGGCCGAGGTGCTCGTCAACGAGGCCTCGGAGGCCGAGCTGCGGCAGATCCTGCGGGCAACGCTGAATGAGCGCGAAGCGCGCAGCATCGCCCGGGCCATCGTGAGGGCCCGTACGCGAGAGGCAATTCGGACGACACGGCGTCTGTCCGAGGTCATCCTCTCGACGCTCAGCCCGCAGGCCCGGCGCAAGGGACGGCAGCCCGCCCCGGCGCTCCTGGCGTTCAGGGTGGCAGTGAACAGGGAACTGGAGAACCTGGAACAGGGGATCCGGCTGGCGGTGGACGCACTGCGGCCCGGGGGGCGGCTGGCAGTGATCTCGTTCCACTCCGCCGAGCATAGGGTGTGCCGCGCCGTCTTCCGGAGTTTGGCTCATCCATGCACCTGCCCGCCGCGCCTGCCGTGCGTCTGCGGGTTGCGGCCCCGGGTGAAGATCCTGACGCCCAAGCCACCCGGACCGGATGAGGAAAGCCTGCGTCTCAGCGGGCCGACTTGCCGCAGCGCGAGAATGCACGTGCTGGAAGCGCTGTAGCGGAAGCTCTCGCCGCACCAAGACATGCGTCCGAGGGAGGGGCTCTCGGTGGGCAGGAGGGGCTTTCCAGCCCCCCAGCTCATGCCGCAGCCGTTGTAGCCGGGGCCTGGAAGGCCCCTCCCACACCATAGACGGACGCCCGACGGGAAGCCGCCGGGCGCCGACGAGACAACAGCAAGTTCGCCATTTTTCCGAGAGGTCGTCCTGGCCGGAACCTCTCGGACCTGGAGGGAGGGCAGCTAGTCCGGCGGCGGTTCAGCAGGCAAACACAACACACATCGCAGCATACATCACAGCCACGCTCACTGCACACACGGGCCTTGCATCATACCAACAAGCGCAGCACCAGTCAACAGCAGCGATCGCAGCCCGGGCGGACCTCGTCCGCTCAACCACAGCAATCACCGCAGCAAGGACCGAAGCAAGGGTCACACCCGAACCGTACGCCGGCTAGCTGTCCTCTTTTTTCCTCCTGACGTTGAGCCACAGCCTGTACCTATTCATTGGGAGTGGTGGAACGATGCCTCATCCGGCACTGCGTCATCGGACGCTGCCGCGGGTTCAGCCTCTCCGCCGTCTGCGGTCAGGGCGGCTGTGGTGGCGTCCCCTGCCGTGGGTGCTGCTACTGGGCCTACTGGCGATTCTGCGCGTCAGTTCACAGGCGCGGCTGTCGGAGCTGGAGTGGGAGAGCCGACGGCTGGAGCGCCTGATCCTCGAGCAGGAGCGACGACGCGGCGAGCTGCTGCGTGAGCGGGGACGGCTGATCTCCGACGAGCGGCTGTCGCGGATCGCGGCGGAGGAGCATATGGTCCGACCCGCCACGGTCACGCCTGTTCAGGTCAGCGCCCTGCCCCAGCCCAAGGCGTACTGGGACCTGCCCGACGAAGTCCCCGGCCAACTCAATGGCCAGCAGGTCGGACAGTTGCCGCCGGCCCCTCCCCCGAGCGGCAGCCATGGACCCTAGGCCTGTCGCGGCCTTTGGCCTGCGCCCGCCGTCCTGAATGACCTGTCGTGAGGAGGGACCCACCTTGGCTGTCACCAGCCGCTATCGCCCGGCCGATCACCGCCAGCGCCGGCTGGAGTGGCTGCTCATGGCGGGCTTCGTCGTGATCCTCGGTCGTGTCTTCCAACTGCAGACCATCTCGCGCCAGCACTACGTCGAGAACGTCGGGGCCATCATTGACCGGCACCGCACCCCGCTGGGCCCCCAGCCCGGCGCCATCCTGGCCCGCGACCTGCAGCCTCTGGCCGAAAGCCTGTTCCTGAAGACCTGCGTCGCCAACCCCCGGATGATGAGAGACGAAGGCGAGTCACTGCACGGCGTCGCCGAGCAACTTGCCCGCATCCTCAATCGTCCCGAGACGGAACTGTTCACCAAGCTCGACGAGCGGCGCAACCGACGCTATGTCGAGGTGGCGCCGTTCCTCCACGAGCCGGTAGCCGAGCGCATCAAGGCCCTGAAGATCAAGGGCCTGGACCTGGTGCCCGAATGGAAGCGGGAGTACCCCCAGGGCGCCCTAGCCTGTCACATCGTCGGCGGGCGGGACCGCTATCACCATGCCCGCGGGGGGCTGGAGCATCTCTACGCCGCCTTGCTCGAACCCCAGCAGGGGGCAGGCACCGTCAACCGGGGGGGGGCCTGGACGTACGCCGATGGCGGCGCCCGGCCGGAGCCCGGCAGGGACCTGGTGCTGACGATTGACCTGGGCCTGCAGCGGCAGGTCGAGGCCGAGCTGGACCGGGTCATGCAGCGCGAGCGAGCCGAGTGGGTCTGCGGTGTGGTGATGGATCCGCAGACCGGGGCCATCCTGGCCCTCGGGTCGCGACCTTCCTACGACCCCAACCGCTCCGTGGAGCCGCGGACAGGTTCCGGACAGCGTCGGGCGCCCGCGCCCGCCCGGGCCAGGAACCGGACCAGGGACTTGACCCGGGAGAACGTGCCGGTCACCGCGGCGGTTGAGCAGGGGAGCACGTTCAAGGTACTATTGGCTACGGCAGCGCTGGAAGCGGGCGTGGTGACCCCCGAGTCGACGTTCCACTGTGGCGGCCACATCAGCATCGGTGGGCGCCCCATTAGCTGCTGGGGGCGCTACGCCGCTACCGGACATGGCACCCTGAACATCTACGGGATGATCGGCCAGTCGTGCAACTGCATCGCGGCCCAGGTCGCCGGACGGCTGGGAGCGGCGCGCTACCGCGACTTCCTGAAGCGGGTCGGCATCGGCAGCGACCCCGAAGCCGGCTTCCCGGCCGAGGCCTTCGGCCTGCTGCCGCCGATCGAGCGCATCCGCCCCCGCGACCTCGCCACGATGGGCTTCGGCCAGAACGTGAGCTGCTCGGGTCTGCAACTGACGGCGGCGGTGGCCGGGATCGTGAACGACGGGGTGATGAAGCAGCCGCACGTCCTGGACTCGGTGCTCAACAGCGATGGCTCCACCTTCCGGCAGCCGGCGGTGCGCGAGACACGCCTCTGCTCGCCGGCCACCTCCGCCACCATGCGGGCCATGCTCCAGTACGCCGTCGAGCACGGTACCGGCGCTGCAGTGCGCATGCCGGACTTCCCCGTCGGCGGCAAGACCGGCACCGCCCAGCAATGGGACTTCGAGCACCGCTGCCACTACACCGACCGGTACATGGTCTCGTTCGTCGAGGTCGCCCCCATAGACCAGCCGCGCTATGTCATCTACATCGCCTGCAACTGGCCCAGAGTCGGGCGACACGGCTCGGACGTCGCGGCGCCCTCCTGCAAGCGGATTGCGGAGTACGCGCTGCACCGGTTGGGCCGCACGCCGGCCCCGGCGGGCCAGGCGACGCCAGGTCCAGCCGCCAGCACGCAATAGGTCATCCTGCCCATGGTCAAATCGCTACGTGAACTCACGGCGCCCCTGGTGGTCGGCGGCGCCGACGTGCCCGAGGTCGCCATCCGCTCCGTCACGACGGACAGCCGCACCGTCACCCCCGGCGCCCTCTTCATCGCCATCAGTGGCACCGCCTTCGAGGGGCACGATTACATCGCGCCCGCCCTCGCCGCCGGCGCCGTGGCCGTCGTGATCGAGAAACCGGAGGTTGCCGCCCGGGTGCCGGCCGGCTTCCCGGTGGTCTGCGTGGACAACAGCCGGCGCGCCGCGGCGGTCATCGCCGACCGCTTCTGGGGTCATCCCTCCGGCGCGCTGAACCTGGTCGCCGTGACCGGGACCAACGGAAAGACCACGAGCGTACACCTCCTGGAGGCCATCTTCCAGGCGGCGGGACACCGCACGGGCATGATCGGGACCCTCGGGCGGCGCGTGGGCGACAGCACCGTTGTCGCCAGCCGTACGACGCCTGACGCCGTCGAGCTGCAGGCTTTGCTCGCCCGGATGCGCGACGAAGGGGTCACGCACGTGGCGATGGAGCTGTCCTCGCACGCCATTGACCTCGACCGCGCCTGGAGCTGTAGCTTCGCCGGGGCCCTCTATACCAACCTCAGCCCCGACCATCTCGACTGGCATCACGACCTGGAGACCTATCGCCAGAGCAAGGCGCGGCTGTTCACCGACTATGCCGACATGGCCCGGCCCGATCACGAGATGGTAGGCGCCATCAACACCGATGACCCCAACGGCGCGCTGATCGCCGCGGAGGCCCACTGCCGCGTTGTTAGCTACGGCTTGTCCCCGACGGCGATGGTGCGGGCCGAGGCGATCGAGCGCAGCGCCCGCGGCAGCCGCCTGCAACTGGCCACTCCCGACTTCCGCCGGCCACTCAATCTCCAGCTTGTCGGGCAGTTCAACGTCATGAACGCCCTGGGCTGCGCCGCCTGTGCCTATGGCCTGGGACTGCCCGAGGAGGCCATCGTCGCGGGGCTGGAGGGGCTGGCGGGGGTGCCGGGCCGGCTGGAGAAGGTGGACCGCGGCCAGGACTTCGTGCTGCTCGTGGACTACGCGCACACCCCCGAGGCGCTCGAGAACGTGCTGCAGACGGCCCGGGAGTTGCAGCCGCGGCGGCTGATCTGCCTGTTCGGCTGCGGTGGCGACCGCGACCGCACCAAGCGCCCCGTGATGGGACGGGCCGTGACAAGCCTGGCTGACCTGGCTATCATTACCTCTGACAACCCGCGCTCGGAGAACCCCCTGGACATCATCGAGGAGATCAGGCAGGGCGTGAGCACGGGGGTGTACCAGGTCGAGCCGGACCGCGCGGCGGCCATACGGGCGGCGGTGCGCGAGGCCCAGGCCGGCGACATCGTCCTACTGTGCGGGAAGGGACACGAGGACTACCAGGAGTTCGAGCAGGGGCGGCGGGTGCACTTCGACGACCGTGAGGTCGCGGCGGCGGCCCTGGATGAAGCGATGGGACGGGCATGAAGATCACTGCAGGGGCGCTGGCAGAACTACTGGGGGCGACACTACCCGAGGGCTTCGGGCCCGAGGTCACGCTCGATGGCGTGACGACTGACTCGCGCGAGACCGCGCCGGGCCAGCTCTTCATCGGCTTGCCGGGGGAGAAGTTCGACGGCGCCGACTACGCCGCGGCGGCTCTGGAGCGCGGGGCGGCGCTGGCCGTCTTGCAGCGCCACGTGCCGGAAGCCGGCGGGCGGCAGTTGGTGGTACCGGACGCCCTGGCGGCGCTGGGCGCTGTGGCGCGCTGGTGGCGGCAACAGGTCTGCCCCCGCGTCCTGGCCGTCACCGGTTCCGCGGGCAAGACGACCACCAAGGACCTGATCGCCTCGATCTGCGGCGAGGTAGGCCCGACCGTAGCCACCATCGCCACCGAGAACAATGAGATCGGCGTGCCCAAGACGCTCCTGCGGCTGCGCGAGGGGGACCGCTTCTGCGTGCTGGAGTTCGGCATGCGCGGGCGCGGGCAGATCAAGGGCCTGGCCGAGATCGCTCGGCCTGACATCGGTGTCATCACCGTCATTGGCGACGCGCATGTCGGCCTGCTCGGGTCCCGTGAGGCCATCGCGGAATCGAAAGCCGAGATGCTGCCCCTGCTGCCTCCGACAGGCACAGCGGTCCTGAACGCCGACGACTTCTTCTACCCCCTGTTCCGTGGCATGTGCACGTGCCAGGTCATCCCCTTCGGCTTTGCGGAGCAGGCACAGGTGCGGTGTGTGGAAGTGCTGGAGGAGGGCCTGGACCGCACCCGGGCCCGCGTGCAAGTGGGCGCAGAGACGCTGGAGCTGGCTGTCCCCCTGCCCGGGCGGCACAACCTGATGAATGCGCTCGCGGCGGCCGCCGCGGGGATGGCCTGCGGCGCCGGCAGCGCCCAGCTCAAGGCCGGCATCGAGAGCTACGGCGGCGCCGCCATGCGGGGCCGCGTCGTGGCGGGGCCGTCCGGCTCGACCATCATTGATGACGTCTACAACGCCCATCCCGGCGCCATGGCGGCCGCCCTGCAGACACTCGCGCAGGCGCCGGGGCGCAAGATGCTCATCTTCGGCAACATGCTGGAGCTGGGCGAAGTCGGCCCTGAAGCCCACCGCACGGTCGGTCGGCAGGCGGCCGAGGCCGGGGTGACGGTGCTGATCGCGGTCGGGGAGTTGGCAGCCCTGGCGGCCGAGACCGCGGCAGCGCTGGGCGTGGAGACCCACGTGGCGGTCACCCCCGAGGAGGCGGCTGCGACGCTGAAGCCGCTGCTGGGGGCGGGAGACACCGTACTCGTGAAGGGCTCGCGCCTGATGGCGCTGGAGCGGGCCGTCAGAGGGCTGACTGATGCTGAATGACTCCCTGCTGCTGTGCGGGATGTTCGTCCTGGCGGTGGTCCTGGCCGCCGCGGGCACGTGGCTCGTGCGCCGCTGGGTGCGCCGCGAGGGGCTCGGGCAGACCGTGCGTGACGATGGCCCGCAGTCACACCTGGCGAAGATGGGCACGCCGACTCTTGGCGGCCTGGGTATGCTGGGCGCCATCACGGTGCTGACGGCGGTGCTCTGGCTCATCCGCGGGGCCAGCCTGAGCCCGGCCGTGCCGCTCTCAGTCGGGCTGGCGCTCCTGTTCGCCGCTATCGGGTTCGCCGACGACTGGTCCAAGCTGCGCTACAAGCGGCCGCTCGGGCTGAAGGCGCGGGTGCGCCTGCCCGTGGAGTTCGTGCTGGCGGCGCTGTTCGCCGTTCTGCTGATCCAGACGCGGACCGTGACGGCGGCGGGGGGCCTGGCGCAGGTCATTCCGCTGGGGGCCGGGGTCGGGTTCGCGATCTTCGCCATGCTGGTGCTGGTGGGATGCGCCAACGCCGTCAACTTGACGGACGGGCTCGACGGGTTGGCCGGCGGTGTGAGTTGCTTCTGCGCGTTGGCCCTGGGTGCTTCCTGCTGGCTGCTGGGACGGCCGGACCTGGCGATCCTGTGCGCCATCGTGGCGGGATCGGCAGCGGGCTTCCTGTGGCTCAACGCCGCGCCCGCCTCGATCTTCATGGGCGACGTGGGTAGCCTCGGCCTGGGCGCCATCCTCGCGGCCATCGCGGTCGCGGCGCGGCTGGAGATCATGCTGGCCGTCTTCGGGGTCGTCTTCGTCGTCGAGGCTTTGTCGGTGGCGATCCAGGTGCTATACTTCCGGTTCAGCGGCGGCAAGCGCGTCTTCCGCATGGCCCCCTACCATCACCACCTGGAGCTGGGCGGGATGGCCGAGACGAAGATCGTTGTCCGCTTCTGGCTGATCACAATCGTCGCCGGGGCCGCCGGCCTCGGCTTGGTCGCGGCGATGGTGCTGCACATCTGAGAATCATGTCACTACCTCCCCTGCACAATCCACCGGGCCTGCCCCTGGAGCGTCGCCGCGCCGTGTGCTTCGGCATGGGCGCCAGCGGCGTGGCCTCGGGGCTGTTCCTGAAGGCGAAGGGGCTCGACCCCCTGGTGGTGGATGAGGGCCCGGCCGAGAAGCTCCAGGGCAGCCTGGACAAGCTCCAGGCCGCCGGGGTGCGGGCCCTGCCGGGCCTGCGAGACTACGGCCAGCTTGGCGACCCCGACCTGGTGATCGTCAGCCCCGGGGTGCCGACCAACCACCCGCTGCTGGTGCAGGCGCGACAGGCCGGGGCACAGGTCATCGGCGAGATTGAGCTGGCCTACCGCTTCTGCGCCGCGCCTACCGCCGCCATCACAGGCACCAACGGCAAGGGCACGACCACCCGGATGCTGGAGGGGATGCTGACGGCCGAGGGTCTGCGCGCCCGGGCCGGTGGCAACATTGGCGAGGCGCTGGTGGGGCTGGTCGAGCAAGACCTGCAGGTCGTGGTAGCCGAAGTCTCCAGCTTCCAGCTCGAGACCATTGAGTTGTTCCACCCGTGGGCCAGCATCCTGCTGAACGTGACGCCTGACCACATGAACCGCTATGCGGGCATGCCGGAGTACACGCAGGCCAAGCTGCGCCTGTTTGTGAACCAGACGGCCGGCGATGTCGTGGTGCTGAACACCGGCGACCCGACGGTGGCGCGTGTGGCCGACGGGCTGCCCCTCCCGGTCCTGAAGGTGAACCTGCACGACCCGACGGCCCACGGCTTCCTGAGCGACAGCGACCTGATGGTGCGGCTGCCGGGGGAGCAGGCGGTGCGGGTGTGCGAGTGGACCGACCTGTATCTGCAGGCCGAGCACTACGCCACCGATGCCCTCTGCGCCGCTGTGGTGGCCCTGAGCGCCGGGGTGGGGCCGGACGCCATCGCCGCCGGAGCGCGAGGCTGGCGGCCGACCGGGCACCAGCTCCAGGAAGTCGCGGTCATCGGCGGTGTGCGGTTCGTTGACGACTCCAAGGCGACCAATCCCGAGGCGGCGATGGCCGACCTGCGCACCTTCCCGCGGCCCCTGCTGGTCATCGGCGGGGGCGACACCAAGGGGCGCGACATGAAGGCCTATGCGGACGCGCTGGCAGAGCTGGCCGACGCGGCCTTCCTGATCGGCGATGGGGCCGAGCAGATCGCCCGGGCCCTCGGGGATCGCCTGCCGGTAACGATGAGCGGCACGCTGGAGCAGGCCGTTCCGGCCGCCTACGCAGCCGCCTCCGCCGGCGCCACCGTAATCCTGGCGCCCGGTTGCGCCTCCTTTGACCAGTTCAACGGCCAGGCTGAGCGCGGCGACCACTTCGCCGGGCTCGTGCGGCAGCTCGCGTAGCCTTCACAGGAGACATCACAGCCATGGCGCACGCAGCGGCGCTGGAGCCCGAGAGCGTTGATCCGCAATGGGTGACACCCATCTGCATCGTGACGATGCTGGGGCTGGTCATGGCCTTCTCGGCCAGCTACCCCGAGGCGTGCGCCGGCAGGAATGACTCGCCGGACGCGCTGTCGTTCTTCAAGACGCAGTTCAGCTATGCCGTCATCGGGCTGATCGGGGGCTGGATCGCGAGCTATGTGCGGCCGCGTGTGTTGCGTAAGCTCGCGCCTCCCGCGCTGGGCATCAGCTTCGCGCTGATGATGGTGGCGATCATTGAGGGAGCCATCGGGGGAGGAACGCGCGGGTCGTCGGCCTGGGTGGAGTTGGGCCCGGTGCGCTTCCAGCCGTCCGAGTTCGCCAAGCTGTTCTATGTGGTCTACTTGGCGTCACTGCTGAGCCTAGGGCCGCTGCAGGGCAAGTTCTTGCGGCGCGTGGGACAGCCGCTCCTGCTGTGCCTGGGGCTGTTTGGGATCCTGCTGTTGGGCCAGCGCGACCTGGGCATGATGATCCTGGTGCTGTTCATCACCTTCGCCATGTGCTTCTTGGGCGGGATGGACTGGCGGATCCTGGCGGTGACGCTGGTCGTCGTCCTCGGGGCCGGCGTCCTCTACGCCGTGTTCGACAAGGGTGAACACGGAGGCCGCTGGGACGCCTTCATCAACCCGATGGCCGATCCCGGCGGCAATGGCTACCAGGTGCTAGCGATGTTGGTGGCCCTGGCGCGGGGCGGGGTGCTGGGGCAGGGCCTGGGCGAGTGCCCCGACAAGTGGGGCCAGATGCCCGAGGCGCACACGGACGCCATCTTCTGTGTCATGGGCGGCGAGCTCGGCTTCCTGCGGCTCGCCCTGTTCGTGCTGCTCATGGCCTGGATCGTGCATCGCGCGATGCAGATCGGCCGCCGGTCGGGCGATGCCTTCTCGTACCTGCTGTGTGCCGGGATCGGGGCCATGATCGGCATACAGGCACTCATCAACATGGCCGTCGCCACCAAGTTCATGCCGATCACCGGGCTCACCCTGCCCTTCATCAGCTATGGTGGCAGCAGCCTGATCTCATGCCTCCTGGCGGCGGGCGTTGTGCTCTCGGTGTTCCGGTACCGACAGCCACAGCAGGGGGGCGCCTAGATGCGGGCGGTCTTCGCCGGCGGCGGCAGCGCCGGGCACCTGTCCCCCTCGGTGGCCATCGCCCAGCGCTTTCTGCGGCTGGCGGAGGACGCCGAGGTGCTCTTCTTCGGCGCCAAGCGCGAGCTGGACCGCAAGGTCCTCGCCCCCTACCCCCACCGTCTCTTGAGCGCCACGGGCCTGCCCTACGGGCTCTCCCCGCGGACGGTCATCTCGCTGGGCAAGATGGCCTGGGCCGGCATGGAGGCGCTGGGGACACTGCGGCGCTTCCGTCCGCAGGTGCTGGTGGGCACAGGGGGTTACGTGACGGCAGCGGCAGCTTCCGCGGCCGGCCTGCTGCACCTCCCCTGCGTGCTTCACGCCTCGGACGCGCTGCCCGACCGGACCACGGTCAAGCTGGCGCGCATGGCGCACACCATCACGGTCGCCTTCGAGGCCGCCGCGGCCTTCTTCCCGGCCGACAAGGTGGTCGTGACGGGCCAGCCGGTGCGTGAGGAGTTCCTGTCCGGTAACCGCGAGACGGCGCGGGCCGAACTGGGCCTCGCGCCGGACGACTTCCTGTTCCTGGTGACCGGGGGCAGCCAGGGCGCCCGCAAGCTCAACGACGCTACGCTGGGCGCGGCGCCGCGCCTGCTGGCCGCCGGCATCAAGATACAGCACCAGACGGGCGGTCTGGACTTCGAGCGCGTCCAGCAAGTCGCCTCCGACCAGGCCTTCGGTCACAACTACCACCCCTTCGCCTTCCATGGCGAGCTGTGGCGGCTGCTCGCGGCGGCCGACCTGGTGATGATCCGGGCCGGGGCCAGCAGCCTGGCCGAGGCTGCGGCCTGGAGCCTGCCGATGGTCGTCGTCCCCGGGGCGTTTGCTCACGGCCACCAGAAGCACAATGCCACCGAGTTGGTCAGCCGCGGCGCCGCGCACATGGTGGAGGATGCCGACCTGACTGCGGGGCTGCTGGCGGACCTCGTTCTGGAGCTGGTGGGCGACCCGGCGCGACGAGCGGCGATGGCCGGCGCCGCCGGCGGCTGGGGCTCTCGCACCGCTGCCGAGAAGGTCGCCGAGCTTGCCCTCGCCGCCGCCCAGACTTGCCAAAGCCGGAACCAGCGCCTACAATAACCCCAGTCGAGGCAGCCGGCGTCGCAGCCGCAAGTCACTGCACCGCACAGGTTGCCTCTGCTGATTCGATGAGAAGACCATGGAATTGCAGTTGAGCGACAGGATCCACTTCATCGGCATCGGTGGAGTGAGCATGAGCGCGCTGGCGCACGCTCTAGTGGACATGGGCTACCACGTGAGCGGCTCGGACCGCGGCGATGGGCCGGTGCTGGCGGGGCTGCGCCAGGCCGGCATCGAGGCGTACGTCGGGCATGCTGCCGAGCACGTGTTCGACAGTGATGTGGTGGTCTATACAACGGCCATCGGGGCGGACAACCCGGAGATCCAGGCCGCCCGGGCGCTGGGGAAGAAGGTCTTCCACCGCTCGGAGCTACTCGCGTGGCTCATGCGGGGCCGCAAGGCTGTGGCCGTGACCGGGACCCACGGAAAGACCACCACGAGCGCCATGGTGGGCGTGATCCTGGAGCATGCGGGCCTGGACCCGACCGTCTTCGTCGGCGGCCTGGTGAACAACTGGGGCAGCAACTACCGCCTGGGACGAGGGCCCCACATCGTCTTTGAGGCCTGTGAGAGCGACGGGAGCTTCCTGCGCTACCGCTGCGCCAACCAGATCATCACCGGCATCGAGGATGACCATCTGGACCAGCACAAGTCGTCGGCCGGCCTGGATGAGGCCTTCGCCGCCTTCCTGGAGAGCGCCGACCCGAACGGGTTCGTCGCCTGGTACGGCGATTGCCCGCGGCTGGAGCGCCTCATCCCGCACACCCGGGCGCGGCTGATCCGATACGGCGAGGCGGAGGGGGCCGACTACGCGGCCCGGGAGATGGAGCTGGTGGGGACGGAGACGCGCTACCGCCTGGTGCGCGGCGGACAGCCGGCGGAGACCGTGCGGCTGCACCTCCCCGGGCAGCACAACGTGCTCAACAGCCTGGCCGCCATCGCCACCGCCGAGGCGCTGGGCGTGGAGTTCGCCGCCATCGCCGAGGCCCTCGCCGACTTCCGCGGCACCGGCCGCCGGTTCGAGTTGCTGGGGCGTTGCAACGGCCTGGCCGTCTATGACGATTACGCCCACCACCCGACGGAGGTCCGGGCCACTCTCGAGGCCGCCCGGCACTTCGCGCCCGAGCGGGTCATCGCGATCTTCCAGCCGCATCTGTATAGCCGCACGGTCAACCTGCTCGACGACTTCGCGCAGGCCTTCGACCAGGCCGATGTGGTGATCGTCAACGACATCTACGCGGCGCGCGAGGACCCCATGCCCGGCGTGGACGGTGGGCTCGTGGCCGACGGCATCCGCCGCCATGACCCGATCAAGCCGGTAGAGTACCTGCCTTCGCAGGACGAGATCGTACGGCGAGTGGAGGCCCTGGCGCGGCCCGGCGACCTGATCCTGACCATTGGGGCCGGAGACATCCGCCGCGCGGGTGAGGAACTGGCCCGGCGGCTGTGCCGCGAGGCCTGAGCCACTCTCGAACCCGGAGCACAGGCTGCAGCTCACGATGAGACACCACTACCGCGTCGGCAAGCTCGTGCTGTTGGTCTCGTTCCTGCTGGCTTTGGCGGTCGGCTTCCTGGCCTCCCCGCTGCTGCGGGTGGAGCAGATCACCATCGTGGCCCCGACCGCCGAACTGGCCGCCGAGGTGGGGCGGCAGATACACATTCCGCCCGATGCCTCGGTGCTGCTGTACCCGCTGTGCCGCATCTGCGAACAGGTGCAGACGTGCTACCGCGTGGAGAGCTGCGCGGTGCGGCGGCAACTGCCCCACGGCCTGCTGGTGGAGGTAACGGCGCGCCAGCCCATCGTGGCCCTGCGCGATGCGGAGGGCTACACGCTGGTCAGCCGCGAGGGCCTGTGCCTGTACCGGCAGGCGAAGCGGCCCGCGCTGCCCGTGTTCAGCGGTCTCACGGCGCCGCGCCCGCCGCTGGGCTCACGCCTGGACACCGATCGCTGGCGCTGGGCGCTGGACCTGCTGGCCGGCGCGACCAAGGCAGGTCTGCGTGAGGGGCTGGAGTCCGACTTCACGCAACTGCATCAGATCACGATCCGGACCAGCGCCGGCTGGCAGGGCACGCTGGGCAATGTAAACAGCCTGACGCGCAAACTGACGGTTATGGGCAATCTGGCCGAGCAGTTGCAGCGTGAGGGGCGCCGGCCGCGCGCCATTGACGTGAGCGTTCCCGAGTCACCGCGCTGGACGGCGGCCTAGGGCGAGAGAACTACACCAGGGACGGGTTCAGTGCCACACGATGACTTTGTAGTGGGTCTCGACATCGGGACCACGAAGATCTGCACGGTGGTCGGGCGTCCGACGGAGGGCGGGGGCCTGGACATCATCGGCGTGGGCTTGCACCCCTCAGCCGGGCTCAAGCGCGGCATCGTCGTGGACCGCCAACTGACGATCGAGTCGGTGCGTCAGTCGGTGGCCCAGGCCGAGCGCATGGCCGGCGTGGACATCCGGGCGGCCTATGTCGGCATCTCCGGCGACCACATCAGCTCCACCAACGTGACCGGGCGCGTACACATCGGGCCCCGGCAGGAAGTGGAGCAGGAAGACATCGAGAAGGCCATCCAGAGCGCGCGCGACAGCGTCACGCTCCCCTCGGATCGGCAGATCATCCACACCGTCGTGCGCGACTTCGCCGTGGACGGGCAGCAGGGCGTGTCCCGGCCCCTGGGCATGAGCGGCCGCCGCCTCGATGTCGAAGTGCATGTCGTCACCGGCATGGCCAGCATCATCACCAACCTCGAACGCTGTGTGGAGGAGGCAGGGGTCAGCGTCCTGTCACAGGTGCTCGAGCCGCTGGCAACCTCGCTGGCCGTGCTGACCGAGGCCGAGCGCGACCTGGGCGTGATCCTCGTGGACATCGGGGGCGGCACCACCGACATCGCCGTGTTCCTCGACGACGCGATCTACCACACCTCGGCGATCCCCGTGGCGGGAAACCAGATCACGCGCGACCTGGCCAAGCTGCTGCGCATCAGCATGGACGAAGCGGAGAACATCAAGTGCCGCTACGGGCGCGCTCTGGCCGCCGCGGTGCCGCCGGACGATGAGATCCAGATCACGAGCGCCGACGGCGAGCACAACGAGCGGGTGAAGCAGCAACTGGTCGCCGAGGTGATCCAGGCCCGGCTCGAAGAGATCTTCGAGATGGTGTGGGCCGACGTGAAGCGGGCTGGAGTGGGGGAGCGGTGCAGCGGCGGCGTGGTCATCTCGGGCGGGGGCTCGCAACTACCGGACACGCCGCGACTGGCGTCCGCGGTCATGGGCGAGATGTCGGCACGTGTGGGCAAGCCCCGGGGGCTCAGCGGCATGGTGAAGGCCGTGAGCAGTCCCATCCACGCCACTGGCGTCGGGCTGGCGGTGCAGGCCGGGTTGGATGGCGTGCACCTGCTGCGCCGCCACGAACCGGCTGACCTCATCGTGCGGGTCAAAGAGTGGGTACAGATGGTGGTAGGGAAGGTATGGCCGCGCCCGACCGGGGCATGAAGCCCTGACACACATCCGGGCTGAGAATCAAAGAGCGGCGTCAGTTGACGCCGCTCTCTCCGTTCTGAGTGGGATGGGGCCTATGACGACCGGCGCCGGCGCCAGATGCCGAAGCCCGCAATGCCCAGCGAGAGCAGCGCCATGGTGCCGGGTTCGGGGACGTAATCGGTGTCGTAGGTGTAGATCACTTCGACCGTGATGCGCTCGTTGCTGGGGGAGCCGCCGCCAATTGACGAGTCGTAGAAGGCGGCGTTCGTGGCGAAGCTGTTGAAGAGTTGCGTCATGTTGACGCCATAGGTCACGTTGCCCAGGCCCTCGTAGACCCAGAAATCACTGGCGCCCAGATTGGTGGTGCTGCTCAGGTCGCCCCAGACCAGATTGCCCACAGCGGTGTTATGCCAGGTGCCCCAACTGACCTGCCCCCAGTTGAAGCCATCGGGTGCTGTGTAGTCCGGGTTGTCCTGCCCGTCACCGTTCTCGGCTTGCAGGGTCTGCAGAGTACCTGTGAGCAGGGCCGAATCCGAGTCCGTTACAGTTGAGTTGGTCTCAGCCAAGTCCCAAGCGCGCTGCATCTGAGGCTGTGCGTAGCGCACCGCGGCGTCGTCATTGTCGAACCGGAAGGTTGACGCCGCCGCCTGGTAGATGTTCACGGTCACCGCTGTCAGCGTACCCAGCGACGTGTCGAACTGGCTCACATCGATGTTCCCGCTGCTAGGGCTGCTGCCGAGGTCAATGTACGCGGTGTAGCTGATGGTGTCGGCCGCTGCAGCTCCGGCTAACGTCAGAGCCAGCAGCGCGATCATCGGCAGAGAGATGTGATGACGCATCGCGTGTCCTCAACTTTCGGGCACGGCTTCGGTTTCTAATGGCCATCATAAGGGACGGAACGGAGGTGAGTCAAGACCAAGATGCAACAATCGTGCAAGAGATATGCGGCGGGTCAGTGACTGGCCGCGGCGCCCGCCTGCGGCTCCCGGCCAGACGCCCGAGCCTGCGGTGAGCGGCGCAGCAGGCCGACGAGGGCAGGGCTGAACAGGAAGACCAGGTAGGCCAGCGCAAAGAGCAGGGAGCCCCCGTGCTCGCGGCCGAGCACGACAAGGCCCACCCAGGCCCGCTCCCAGGGGGTGCCGACCGGCGGACGCAGCCGCGCGATCGCCCGCTTCTCGTCGGGTCGCTCGGCCGACTGGGTGGCCTTCTGCAGCCAATCGTTGGCGGCGCTGTGATCCCCGCGCGCGGCGGCCAGTTGGGCCATGCCCAGGAGGCTGGCGACATGGCCGCCGTCGCGACTCAGGGCTCGGCGGAAGAAGCTCTCAGCGTCCGCGTCGCGCCCCGAGGCGGCGAAGGCCTGGCCCAGCAGGCACAGCAGCTCTGGGCGCTCATCTTGCAGCACCATCAGCATCAGTTCGCGCCGGGCAGCATCCGGATCGGGGCCCTGCAGTCGGATCTCCAGCAGCAGGGCTCGCGCTTGCGCGTCGCCATAGTCCGCTCGCGCCCCCTCCAGCGCGACCCGTTCGGCCGCCGCCACGTAGCCGGCCCCCAGCAGCATTCTCGCCGCCAGCATCCGGTGCGCGATGATGCGCTGAACGAGGAGACGGGCCCGGGGCGACTCGCGATCCAGACGCTCCAGACTCCGTCGCTCCTGGACCGAGGCCAGGAGGTAGCACCTGGCCGCCAGGCCGGGCAGGCGCACCCGCTGGGCCGCATCGCCCAGGGCCGCCACACTCGCCGGCACATCGCCGGCGTTCTGGTAGGCCAACAGGCCTAGCCACAGCACCAACAGCACGAAAGCACCGAGGATGACGAACGGGGGTCGCATCATGGACGGGTTGTGCTCTCCCGGTAGGAATCGGGTCCGGTGACGGCGAAGAGCCGCACCATGAGATGCCCCCGTCTGTGCTGCCTGCTACTCACGTCAGTCGTCTGCTACACCGCCGCGGCGGCCCAGGAGGCTGCCTCCCAACCCGCCAATGGCGGGTTCGAGCAACTCGATGCGCGCACCGGACTCCCAGCCGGCTGGACCCTGTGGAACGCCAGCCGCAACCTGACCGCCTACACATTGGCCGCAGCGCATTCGGGGGTGGCTGCGGCTTGCGTCACCGATGACAACGCGACGGACTCGCAGGGCCTGCGCAGCCCGCGGGTCCCGGTGACAGCCGGACAGACGGTCCTGGCCACTGGTGTCGTTCTGATTGACGACCTGACGGCCGGCGGGTTCGCGATCTACCTCGAGTTCTGGCGCGGCGACCAACGGCTGGCGAACTTCTCAGCCAGCACCACCGAACGGGGACGCTGGGTCGAACTCAAGTTACAGCAGGCCGTGCCGGCCGACGCGACCGAGGCGACGGTGCTCATCTACGGCAGCAGCGCCACCATTGGTCGCGCATACTTCGATGATGTCCAGATGCAGGTGACGGCCCCGTAGGGCCTGCCGGGGCCGGTTCCCCCGCCTCTACTCCAGCGCCCGCAGCCTCTCCTCGGCCTTCTTCGACCACTCCTGCTGGTCCTTGTACTTCTCCACCACGACCCGGTAGGCCTTGACAGCATCCTCGATCGCCTTGGCCTGCTCATAGCACACGCCCGCGGCGTACTGCGCCCGGGCGGCCCACTCCGCATCCGTGTACAGGATCGCGACCTTCAGGTACTCGGTGGCCGCGGTACGGAAGTCGCCCTGCAGGCGGCGTGTCTCGGCCAGTTCGAACTGCGCCTCCATGGCCGCCTGCGTGTCCTTCAGCGCGGTGGCCCTGGTGAACGTAGTCGCGGCCTCGTCGTACTTCCTGTCGGCCTTCTGGCAGCGTCCCAGGCCCAGCCAGGCCCGGGCAGCCAACGGATCATCCTTGTAGCGGGTGAGCACGGCCTGGAACAGCGGCGCGGCCTTGGCTGAGTCCTTCAGCGCCAGATAGGACTGTCCCAGCAGCAACAGCACGCGCGGGGCCAGGGCGGCGGGAGCGCTCTCCCGCACCGGCTCCAGCAGCTTCACCGCCTCGTCGGACTTGCCGTCCCGCGTCAGGAGCACGGCCCCCTGGTACCGCGCATCGGCTGCCACCGCCGGATCGCTGGCAGATGCCGCGGCCTTCTGGTAGTGCGGCAGGGCCTCCTGCGGCTTCTCCTGCTTGAGCAGGGCCCAGGCCAGCTTGTACTCCGCCTCGTCGGCCAGGTCGCTTTGCGGGTACTTCGTCAGCACCTGCTCATAGGCGGCCTGGGCGGCAGGGCAGTTGCCCTGCTCGTAGCGGATCTCCCCGATGCGGAAGACAGCCTCGGCGGCATGTGGACTGGTGGGCGCCTGGGATACCAGCTTCCCGAAGCTCGCCAGCGCCTGGGCGGTCTGCTTCTGCTCCAGGTACGCCCAGCCCAGCTCGATGAGAATGCGGTCAGCCATCTTGCCCGCCGGGTCTGCGGCCAGCAGCTCTTCGAGCAGCCTGGTCTGCTCCTGCGGCTGCTTCAGCTTACCCAGGGAAAGAGCGAGTTGGTACTTGGCCAGTACGGCCGTATCGGCTTTCGGGTACTGGGCCAGGTTCGCCCGGAAGGCCTCAGCGGCCGCCTGGTAGTCGCCAAGGGCGAACTTGCAGGCCCCGAGGCTGTACTGGGCATACGGCGCCAGCTCGGGCGTCTTGGTCGCCAGTACCGCCTGGTACAGCTCAGCGGCGGGGCCGTACTGCTGGGTCCCGAAGAGGGCCTCAGCCAGGGCGTAGCGAGCCAGCGGCACTGCCGGGCTGTCTGCCCACTGCTTGGCCATGCGGTCCAGCAGGGCCCGGGCCGCGTCGGCCTTCCCCGTGCGCGCATAGAGCGCCACCAGCCCGCCGGCCGCGCCGGGAGCCTGCTCGCTCTGGCCGTACTGGTCGAGCACCCTCTGGTAGAACTCCTCGGCCTTGTCGGGCTTGCTGGCCCTGTCGTAGGACGCCCCCAGCAGGTAGAGCGCATCGGGGAGATGCAGGTCGTCAGGATGGTTCTGCACGAGCAGGCTGAGCATCTGGATGGCGCGGGAATAGTCCGTGCGGGAATAGCGCAGTTTGCCCGTCTGGTAGGCGACCTGGGCCCCCAGGTCGGACTTGGGCTGCTGCTCGGCGAGGGCCTCAATGGCCTTGAGGTCGCTGTCGGCCTGCGTGCGCTGGTAGGCGGCCCAGGCCGCGCCGTAGCGGGCCTGCAGCTTGGCGTCCGGGTCCTGCGCCCGGGCCTCCGCGGCCTTGTAGGAGGCCTCGGCGGCCTGAAGCTGCCCGGCCTCGACCTGCAGCGCGCCCAGGTGCAGGTAGGCTTCCGCCAGACGCTCATGCTGGGGATAGTCCTTGACGAGCTGGGCGAAGGCCTTGAGCGCCGCCGCCTTGTCCGGCTTGCGCTCCAGCGACATGGCCTGCCAGAACAGGGCCCCGGCGGAGGCGTCGTTCTTCTTGGCGACCAGCGCGGCATAGGCCCTGGCGGCCTCGTCGAAGCGCTGCAACAGGTAGAGACAGTCGGCGGCACGCAGAGCAGCCTCGGCGGCCGTGGCGGCGTTGTTGCTCTTCTGCAGCTCGGTGAAGGCGGCCAGCGCCTCCTCATACTTCTCCTGGTGCCAGTACGACCACGCGACCCCCGAACGCGCCAGCGGAGCAAGCTTGGCGGCCGCCGGGGCGGCCAGCACCTGCTCGTAGGCTTTGATGGCTGCCGGGTAGTCCTTGGCGGCATAGCGGGTCTCGCCCAGCCGGAACGTGATCTCCGGCACCAACTCGTGCTTGGGGTATTTCTGCAGCAGGCTCTCCAGACGCTCCGCGGCTTCCTTGTAGCGATTCAGCTTGTACTGTGACAGGGCGATGGAGTAGCCCGCGTAGGCCGCGTAGTTGCCGTCCGGACTGAGCTGCAGGCTCTTGTCGTAGGAGACGATGGCCTCTTCGTAGCGTCCAAGGCGGTAGAGTGTCTCTCCCTGCCAGTAGGCGGCGCGGTAGGCCAGCGGGCCCTTCGGATCGCGCTCCAGCAGGGCCTGGTAGGCCTGGAGGGCCTCGCTGAACTTCTCCGCCTTGAACTGCACGTCACCGATGCGGTACTGCGCGTCCGCGGCCACGTCTGCCCGGGCGAACTCGTTGACGATGCGCTGGTAGTAGGGCAGGGACTTGTCGAACTTGCCCAGGTTGTAGTTGCACTCGCCGGCGCGGAACAGGGCAAAGGGCACGTGCTCGTGCTTGGGGGCAGCGGCGACGAACTGGTCGTAGTTGGCCAGCGCCTCCTCCCAGCGCTCGCGATCGAAGAAGCCATTCGCCAGCGTCAGAAGCTGACCGGGCTCAACGGGTGCTTGCGCCACCACAGGGGCGACGGCGACCAGGACGATGCCCAAAGCAACGAGGCACATTGAAACGGCTCTGACGGCAGACATACGCAATGTTTCCTCCAGCGGCACGAGACGGCTAGATCGTGCGCGACATATGCATTTAGAGGCAGGCGCTAGCCATCGGTTTCAGGAGGGGGTGCGTCCCGTCCTCGCCTGCGCAGGGCTTGGAGCCAGGACGGCCACGTGAAGCCGCGCTCGTCATACTCACGGACCACCAGCCAGACGAGGGCGGTCACCCATCCACCCACCAGCCCCAGCGCGAACCACAGCCAGGGCGAACGCCCGTGGTAACGGGCCTCATCGCGCAGCCACAGGGCGATGCTGACCAGGCAGGCCACGACCAGTACGGCCACAATGATGAGGCCGATGCCGATCGTCCAGACGACATACGGCGGCGCGCCCTCCACGGGCGGCGGCTGGTAGCGGATCATGAACGGTCACTTCGTGGCGGCTTCTGTCGAGCGGCCCGGCGCAGTGTCGCCACCAGCCCCTCGGCCGCCAGCGCCGCGGCCGGATCGGGCGCGCGCCGCCCGAAGCGCGCCCGCAGGTAATTCTCCGTCAGGGCTGTGGCTTCCTGCCGCATGTGCCCGAGCGACTCGGGCAAGGCCGCCAACACCTCGCGCGGGGCCAGGGCCGGGTCGTCGGGGGCGCCGAGGGCCACCAGCAGGCGGCGCAGACGCAGATATGACCGCACAACACGGGCGAGGGGTTCCTGACCGCGCCAGCCCCGCAGGTGCCGCTGGTGGACATGCCACCGCGCCAGGGCCAGCGCACAGGCCGCCAGCAGGAGCAGCGTAATGACGAGGGGGCCCTCGCGGCGGAGCAGGCCGTACAGCGCGGAGCCCCCCGTCCGCGCCCCGGTCACGATCTGCTTCCAGGCCTTGGCCAGGCCGCTCTCGCCGACATCCTCAGGGGGTGTGGGGTCGAACGCGGTCCAGCCGGCGCCGGGGAAGTACACCTCCGGCCACGCGTGGGCGTCCTTCTCGCGGACCGTGTACAGGTCGGGCGTGTCACGGTCCTCTTCACCCGGCAGGAAGCCGCCCACCATGCGGGCCGGGAGCCCGAGAGCCCGGCACAGGACGACCATGGCGCTGGCGAAGTGGACGCAGAAGCCGCGGCGGCTGTCGAACAGAAAGTAGTCCACGAAGTCCTGCGGGTAGCCGCTGGGGGCCGACAGGCGGTACGCGTAGTTCCACATCAGCTCCTGCTCGATGGCGTGGACCTGCTCGTAGGGGGTGGTCGCATCGCGGGTCCACTCCCGGGCCAGGTCACGCACCCGCCGGGGCAGACTGTCGGGCAGTTGCAGATCGGCCTGGAGCAGCTCGTCCGCCATGGCGACATCCGGCCGGGGTGTGGGGACAATGGGCTGCAGATAGGAGACGACAGCGTAGGTGTCTCCCGGGCGCAGCAGGTGCGGGATGCGGATGATCCGGTCGCGGTCATAGCGCACGCGGCGCTGCCGGACCTCGACGCTGGCCGGGCAGAAGAGCGAGGGGAGCGTCCCCACGAGCGCCTTGTGCACCGTGTAGATCTGCACCATGCGGGTAGCGCGCTGACGTGAGGCACCCGTGTTCGCTAGGGGGAGCGTCCACCGCTCACCCGACCGCGTCGCCAGGTGCGTGCGCTGCCGGCCCTGCTGCCACCAGACCCCGGTATAGGTGTGATAGACGGCGAGGCGGTAGTTGCCCGGGGTCTTGGTCGAGACCTGGAAGAGGACGCGCTCGGAGTTGGACCAACTGTCCAGGCGCGCCAGCAGGAGCGAGGGGTCCGGCGTCAGCGCGTTCTCGCGCGGCTGCATCCAGCGGGCGATCTGCCGCGCCAAGGTGAAGCGCACGACGTCCGCCCATGTCCCGGACAGTTCGGAGCGGGCGGCCACCCAGGCGACCAGAACGGCCACAATGAGGACGAGGGCGTAGAGGGCCGGCCACGAGTAGAAGGCCCCGGCGCGCCGACTGGTGCGGCTGTGGACGATGCGGCTGAGCGGGTGGTACTCCCGCCGGGACTCGATCCGGTGCTCGGCGGCCAGGAGCGCCAGAATGCTCATGATCGTCAAGGCCATGCACCCCAGCACGATGGGGGTGGGACGAACCACCAGCGCGAGGAGGATGATGGAACCGCACGGCAGGATCGTCTCCACCAGGTCCCGCACGGTGCGCAGCGCGAAGGCGCGGAAGGCCGTGATCCACATGAAGCACAGGATCAGGAACCCCATGCCCTCGAAGTTATCGCCGGCGACGAGACCATAGCGCAGCGGCCAGTACCGCGCCAGGAAGAACGGGCCGGTCAGGAAGGCCGCAGAGAAGGTCAGCCAGTTGACGACCAGGCGGGACGTGCGGCGGAAGTGGAGGCGGGTTGACACGCGCAGGGCGACCACCAACAGGACGCCCATGATGATGGTCAGCACAGCGTCCCGCGTCACCACGGCCGTGGCCGTCAAGGCCGCGGCCATCATGACCCAGGTGGCGACTGTCAGGCGGGCCCAGGTGCCTTCGCCCTCGTGCGCCACGGCGGCGACCGGGTCGTAGGGCCGGTGTGGCAGGCCGAACCAGGCGGCGATGCGGTCCGCGCGGCGTTCGAGGGCCATCATGTCGCCATCGCCCTCTCCAGGCCCTGGCGATCCGCCAGCTCGCTCAGGACGTGCGACAGCTCGCCGGGGTTGGCGCCGACGGCCACGGCCACGCCGACATGCCGCAGGCGGGCGGCCAGATGCTCCTGGCGGGCCCGTTGCTCGGGCGTCAGGGACGCTCCCGGCGCCAGCAGCAGACAGCGCAGGGCCAGGCCCCGGGCCGCGGCCGCCAGCAGCGCCGACTCCAGGCCCGGCTCGATGCCCGAGGTAATGACGATGCCGGTCAGCCCCGGACGGGCTTCGCGGGCTTGCTCGGCGACCAGGGCGGAGAAGGGGCGGCCGTTCTGGGCCTGGACTTCGGCCAACGCCCGCAGGGCCCGTCCTGCAGTCGCCTCGCCCCGGCCCGGGGAGGCCAGTGAGGGCGGCAGGCCCTGCCCCACCAGTGCCACTGCCTGGTCCATGCGCAAGAGCGCGGGGATGATCGAGGCGGCCATGGACAGCGACATCTCCAGGCTGGAGTGCAGCCCGGAGCCGACCACGCCGACCCCGCTCAGGTCGAGCCACAGCGAGGCGGACAGCTCCCGGCCGCGCGCATACTCCTTGACGACCAGGTCGCCCCGGTGGGCGGTCACTTTCCAATGCACGTGGCGCAGGTCGTCGCCGGGCTCATGCTGGCGGATGCCCCAGAACTCGCCCCCGTGGCGCGTGCGCGCCCCGGCCATCAGGCGCGCCGCCGGCGAGAGTAGCTCCCGTCGCCACATCCAGGGGATGTCGAAGACCTGGGGCAGGGCCAGCAGCAACTGGGGGCTGGACTGTGGGCCGGGGCGGTGGAACATGCCCAAAGGGTCCGTCCCCACCAGCACCGCCGGCCCGATCTCCCACCGCCCCCGCGCCGGCAGGACGATCTCGATGGTCGCCTCCGCCACCGCGCCGGGTGTGGAAGCCGGCAGCAGGACGTCAACGGTGTCGGTCAGGCCGGGGATGGTGCGGTTGTGCAGCGGGACCTGGATGATGACCTGGGGCCGGGAGATAATCCCGATGTTGCGCAGGATGATCTGCACCGGGACCTTGACGCCAGCCTGCACTTCGGCTCGTGGCAGGCGCATCTCCAACTCCAGCCCCGCCACCGCCAGGCGTGACAGCCAGTAGCAGCCGGCAATGACCGCCAGGCAGATGCCCGAGAGCACGTAGACGGCCGCCGCGTCGTTCATCGCGGCGATGAGGTAGAAGATGATGGCGGCGCCGGCAAAGAGACGCAGGTTGCGGGACATGGGCGGGTCCAATGCAGGGGGCTGACCCCGGTCAGTATTGCGTCCCGGAATGGACTGTCCGTCCCCATCGCGCGCGGGCGAGGCCGCCCGCGCTACTGGAGGACGACCTGCGCGCGCCGCGACAGGCCCCGGTCAGGGCCGGGTGCGTGTCGGGGTCAGCCCCCTCTGAGACCGACTGCGTCGGTCTCGGCGGGGACAGACCCCTAGACCGGCACCGGCAGGCGCTCCAGCAGTTCGGCGATCACGTGGGCGGTGGTCAGGTCGCCCATGCGCGCCTCGGCCGACAGCAGCACGCGATGGGCCAGGATGGGCACCGCCAGTTGCTTGATGTCGTCGGGCTCCACGAAGTCGCGGCCCCGGATGGTGGCGACAGCCTGGGCGCAGCGGATGAGCGCCAGTGTGCCGCGCGGGCTGGCGCCCAGATACAGCGTCTCCGACTGTCGCGTCGCCTCGACCAGGCCCAGCGCGTAGTCGTAGATGGCGTCCGCCACGTGGCACTCGGCAGCGACCTGCTGCAGGAGGATCACTTCCTCGGCGCTCGTCACCGCCTGCAACTGCTCGATGGGGTGGCGGGTCAACTGGCGCGCCACGACGCTCTTTTCCGACGGGCGGTCGGGGTAGCCGATGCGGTCGCGGATCAGGAAGCGGTCCAGTTGCGACTCGGGCAGCGGGTAGACGCCCTCGTACTCGATGGGGTTCTCGGTCGCCATGACCATGAACGGCCGCGGCAACGGGTAGGTGACGCCGTCCACCGTAACCTGGCGCTCCTCCATCGCCTCCAGCAGGGAGGACTGAGTGCGCGGCGTGGCGCGGTTGACTTCGTCCGCGAGGAGGATGTGGGTGAAGACCGGGCCCTTGCGGAAGCGGAACTCGCCCGTCTTCTGGTCGTAGATGGACACGCCGGTGACATCGGAGGGCAGCAGATCAGGGGTGAACTGGATGCGCGAGAAGCCGCAGCCGATGGTGCAGGCCACGGCGCGGGCCAGCATCGTCTTGCCGACGCCCGGCACGTCCTCGAAGAGCATGTGGCCGCCCGCGATCATCGCCACCAGCGTGCGCTCGATCACCTCGCGCTTGCCGTAGATAACCTGCTCGACATTGTCCATGATGCGGCGACAGAGATCGGCGGCAGAAGCGTGATCCATGTGTGTCTCCCGGATAGCCAGATCAGTACACGATCAACCCAAGGCGTTCGGGTATGTTGCAGGTGACCGACCGCCCGGCCGGCAGAGCCTGCGGCGCATGGCCGGGCAGGCGCAGTTCCACCTGTCGGGCGTCGTCGGGCAGGACGACCGTCACATCGCCCAGGTTGCCCTCCAGGCCCAGCAGGCTGAGCAACCGCCGGCCATCCCGCGTCTGCTGTCGGACCACGCACACCGGCGTGGCGGCGCGGACCGGCGGGACGGCCAGTTGGCGCGCGGCCTGCAGCGCCGCGTCGTCATCGCTCACGCACCGGACACGCCCCCGGCCGCAGGGATGGTCGCCAGGGGTCGTGACCAGGCTCCCCAGGGCCGCCGAGAGGGCAGACTGCGCCCGCCAGCGGCCGTACTCATCCCGCCAGCCCGCCTGGGGCGTGATGACGAGGACGCCGCCCTGACGCACCCAGTCGGCCACAGCGCGGGCCCCGCCCTCGGTCATGCAGGGGTTGCCCACGGCCAGCAGCACCTGCAGGCCGCGCAGGCGCTCGGCGGTCAGGCCCGGGTGATCGCGCACCGGCTGCACAGCGAACCCCTCGCGCAGGAGCGCGTTCATCGGCGCTGGCAGCAGCGGCGTGAGCAGCAGGTCGCGCGTCTCGGTCGAGATCAGGAACCCCACGTCGCCTCGCAGCGCACTGTCGGCCAGCAATCCGACGTTGTCATGCCAGAAAGCGGTGTAGCGCCGCAGGGCAGCGAGGGACGGCTGGTTGGCCTCGCCGGTGAAGCCGTAGAAGACGATCCAGGGGTTGGCTCCGACGGCAGTGCTGGCGGCGCAGAGCCCGGCGACC
The DNA here is from genome assembly GCA_021372615.1 of bacterium. Lineage (NCBI taxonomy): Bacteria > bacterium. Next base: position 38,201 of record JAJFUB010000112.1, read on the forward strand.
TCATCGGCCGGGCGCAGGCGCTTGTAGTCCTCTTCGTCGAAGGTGCCGATGTAGTTCCACAGGGGGCGCCCCTCAGCCAGCGCGCGCCCCAGGAGCATCTTGCCGGCCATCTGCAGCGGGCCGCGGCCCCGCGACTCCGACAGCACGGCATCCAGGTGTGCGTACTGCCCGTCCACCGCCAGCAGCCCCGAGGCGTACACGTACTGCGTGTTGGCCAACACGACGAGGTCCGGCTTGACCTGGCGCAGCTCCCGGCGATAGGTCTCACAGGCCGCCGCCCAGGTGCGGTTGCGGAAGCTCAGCCACAGGCCCCAGAGGGGGTCCGTGTCCTGCGCGGGGATAGCGGCTGTCGCGGGGGCGAGATCCGTCCCGGGGATGCGCTGGTCCCCGAAGCGCGCCACGAGGTACTGACGCCACGCCGCCTGGCAGCCCGCGCAGTGGCACGTCCACCCACCGGACCTGGTCTTCATGAACTCGTTGTTGTCGAGCATGACGGCCTCGGCGTCATAGGCGCGTACGAGCCCGGCGGTATAGTCCAACGTCGCCTGCAGGGCGCCGGTGGAGGGGCACAGCCAGGGCTGGCCGTACATGTTCACCGTGTCGCCCGCGGCATCGCGCATGGACCACTCGGGGTGGGTCCGGCCGAGTTCCCCGAACTGCCACTGCGGGGCATGCCCCATGTGCATGATCGAGGTGTAGAGGATCAGGCGCACGCCCTCACGGCGGTAGAGCGCGAGGGCCCGGCGGAAGTCGGCGTCGCTCAGGTAGTCGGGATGATCGGGCTTGCCCGCTGCCCCGGTGATGGCGTTATGAGCCTCGGGGGGCAGGACGATGATCGCGTTGAGACCGTGCTCGCGGGCAAAGCGCGGCGCCCACACCTCGGCCTGCTTGAGCGCGACCGTCTGGGTCGTCCCCCAGGGCTGGATGATGTTGGCCTGCCAGGTCCAGTCGCCGACGACCGGGAGCGCAGGCAGCGGGGCCTCGGGCGGCCAGGGCGAGCCCTGGCTCAGGGGCTTCCGCTCAAGCAGGGGTATCTGTGTTGCGCCCACGTGGAGGGTCGGTTCGGCGAACTGCACTCGCACCGGGAAGTTCGTCACCAGCTTCTGCTCGAGGAGACGGACCGCCAGGTCGAGGGGCTGTCCGGCCGCCGGCAGGTCCCGCGCCGCCAGGCGAAGCTCCACGCGTTGGGGCTGCAAGTCTCCGCCGGCCACATCGTGCTCCCACAACACCTTGTCCCCGAGCACCACCTGCAGGACATGGTACCCGGCGGTGGGGCCGGTGAAGCTGTCAGCCCAGTAGAAGGAGAGGGTAGCCGCACGGCCGGGAGCAGCGGTCCGCAGCGGCCAGCGGGCGAACTGCCCCGGCGTCGAGACCGTGTGGGCGGGGTAGACCAGCTCAACGGCGGCGGTGGACGGGCCCACGTCCGGCAGGAACAGGCAGGTGGGTTGGGCCTGGAAAGCCCCGGTGACAGTGGCCTGACCCCAGGCAGCGGTCGTGAGCGCCAGCCCCAAGGCCACGAGAAACGGTCCCAGCATCTCCGCACAACCTCCCAGGCGGTGCTTTCCGCGGTGTGCGAGCCGCTACCTGCAAGGGCTGAAACCCGACGACTGGTCCGAGTTCCATCGAATCAAGGGCCGGGCGGCATAAGCACGCGGACCCGGCCGGTGAGGGCCGGGTCCGCGCGACGCAGTAGTACCGCTCGGTCGGACAGGATGGGTGAGGCCTAATGGTAGTCGTAGGGCGACTGGTAGCCCTGATAACGCTCGCCGGTGCGTTGCGCGTCCTGGTAGCCGCCGTAGCCGTCGTAGTTGCGGCCACGATGGGACGAGGCCCGGCTGGCGCGGCCGCCGCCCTGGTACGAGCCCAGGCCTTCGCTGGCCCGGCCGGAGGAACCGCCGGCCGGTATGACAGCGACGCCGCCATAGCCGAGAGCGGCCAGCAGATCGGCCGCCACGACCGGATCGAGGTACTTCAGCTCGATCACCGTCAGGAGGATGTTCTGGCCCTCAGGGTTCTGGCCGACGACCACGGAGGGGGAACTGGTGGTCTGGGCGAAACAGGCAGTCGCCGCGAGCAGGAGACAGCATACGAGCAGCGTCCGCATCGTTACCACCTTCTGAGCCCGCCGTATGGGCTGCAACGTCTACTACATATAATAGTGGATAGCCCACGTTTGTCAAGATGGGACAGGCAGAGAATCTGCCTGTCCCACTCTCAGTATCATCAACAGGGACGGAATGCGCGAGACACGTTCGGGAGGGAGGGGTCGTTCGGCGCGTGTCGCGCGGCACCAGCATTGCGCATTCCGTCCCTACATGACATTAGACACCTGGCGTGCAGAGACGGTTCCTTCGACGGCCGAGAATCTCGTTTGGCGAGGATCACTGCATGAGTTCGCTGCGCATTGACAACGTAGACATCTGGACCGGCGTGGAGCGCGGCATCCTGCATCAGGGGGCCCTGGAGGCCTGCGACGGCGCCATCCGCTTCGTCGGGGCCGCGAGCGACCTCCCCCCAGCCGACGAGGGGTGCGAGCGCCTCGACGGGCGAGGAATGTTGCTCATGCCCGGCTTCGTCAACGCCCACACGCACCTGGCCATGACGCTCCTGCGCGGCTACGCCGACGACATGCCCCTCAAGCCGTGGCTGGAAGAGAAGATCTGGCCGATCGAGATGAAGCTGAAGCCCGAGGACGTGTACTGGGGTTCGGCGCTGGGCGTCGTCGAGATGATCCGCGCCGGTGTCACGTGCTTCAACGACATGTACCACTACCCCGAACAGGGCGCACAGGCTGCGCTGGACCTGGGGATGCGGGCCCTGCCCTCCGGGGTGCTCCTGGGCTTCATCGGCGACGTGAAGGGCAGCCTGGAGCGTGCCATCGAGTTCACGCTGGAATGGCAGACGCGCGGGCGGGGGCTGGTCACGGCGATGCTGGGGCCGCACGCCCCGTATACCTGCCCTGATGACCTGCTGACCTCCGTGGCCGCGGCGGCGCAGGAGCACGGCCTGGGCATCCACATCCACCTGTCGGAGACCGAGCACGAGGTGCAGGAGAGCATCGCCGCCCATGGGGTGTCGCCAGTGCGCCACCTGGACGACCTGGGGGTGCTGAACGGGCATGTCACGGCGGCACACTGCGTACACCTGAGCGATGAGGACATCGCCCTGCTGGCCGAGAGGCAGGTTGGCGTCGCGCACTGTCCGGGCAGCAACATGAAGCTGTCGAGCGGGTTCGCGCGGGTGCCGGAGTTGCTCGAAGCGGGAGCGACCGTCGGCCTCGGCACCGATGGCGCCGCCTCCAACAACAACCTGGACCTGCTCGAGGAAGCGCGGCTGGCGGCGCTCATCCACAAGGGCTACAGCGGCGACCCGACGGTCGTGAACGCCGACCAGGCCCTGCGGATGGCGACGGCGGGTGGAGCCGCGGCGCTGGGTCTGGCGGACCGGATCGGCACGCTGGAGGTGGGGAAGAGAGCCGACTGCATCCTCATGGACCTGTCCGGCGCGCACACCCAGCCGCTGTTCGATGTCGAGTCGCAGATCGTCTACGCCGCCCACAGCCGCGACGTGGACAGCGTGGTCATAGACGGCTGCGTCAAGCTGCGCCACGGTGAACTGGTGGGCATGGACGAGGCGGAGATCATCGCCCGGGCCACCGCGTGTGCGCACCGGCTGATGGGTTAGGGCACTGCGTTAGTCTTCGGTCGTGGGGCCCCGCCCACCTTCGCGCTACGCGCTACGGCGGGCACCCCACGACTCCACCGAGGGGAAGGAAGGGCTCGGGGGTGACGGGGGCTGCCGCCCCCGCCTAGATTGAGTCGGCCCTCCGGGCCTCGGCGGCAACGGCCCCCCGGGCAGTCGCCGATGGCGACGGTGGCGTGCGCGGAGCCGTCAGCGCCGGAGGCGCGGCTCAATCTAGGCGGGCGCGGCAGCGCCCGTCCGCCGGGCCCCCTCACCTTCCCCTCCGTCAGGAGCCCCGGAGGGGCGATACATTCGGCCCCGCCCACGGCCACTGCCGCCGACGCGGCCGGAGGACGCCATGGGCGCCAACCGGTCGTGGGGCCCCGCCCCTACGGGGCACCCCACGACTCTACCGAGGAGAAGGAAGGGACACGGGGTGACGGGGGCTTCCGCCCCCGCCTAGATTGAGTCGGCCCTCCGGGCCTCGACGGCGGCGGTGGACGACACGCGACGGCAACTGCGCGCCGCCGGCGAGGGGCGGCCGCCTTGCACGCAAGTCTCCCCGCCGGTGGCACATCGCAAACGACGACAGAGCCGCCCTGGGTCCTGACAACGGCCAAGATGACGCTGGGAAAGCGCTAGGCCGTGGGTTAGTACCGTCCCTGCATCCGCCGGAAGGCCGCGGGAGGGACACCCAGCACGCGGGTGAAGGCGCGGGTGAAGGCGTGGACCGAGCCGTAGCCCGACCGCTCCGCCACCTGCTTGACGGGCAAGTCGGGGTCGGCCAGCAGCTCGGTGGCAGCGGCCTGCAAGCGTGCCTCCAGCAGATAGCGCTGTGGCGTCCTGCCCAGTAGCGCCCGGAAGCGCCGGGCGAAGTGGTCAGCCGTCACCGCACACTGGCGCGCCATGGCGGCGACCGACCGCGAGGCGTAAGGTTGGTCCGCAATCTCCTCCAGTAGCAGGGCCAGTTGGGGGGTGAAAGGGTCCGGGGCGAGAGGGGCGCCGGTCGGAGGAGAGGCGCCGCCCAGCACATGCGCCAGGCACATCTCGGCCAGGGCCGATGCTTCCACCTCACGCAGCCCGGTCCGGGTCTCCAGCCAGTCCTCGGCCGAGCGCAACAGCGCCAGCAGCGGGTCCCCCAGGCTGCCCACGAGCGGCCTGCGGTCTGGCGCAGCGGAGAGGCGAGAGGTGAGCGTCATCTTCAGGGTTGCCCGGCGGTGGCCGGGCTCGCAGGCGTAGGTGTGCCAGGTGAGCGGGGGGAAGAGCACCGTGGCCCCGGGCCAGTCGTAGCGGTCGCGGCCCTGTTCGGTCCACACCTCGGTCATGCCCGACAGGTAGACGTCCATCTGCCAAAAGGGGTGCACGTGATAGGGGGCGGAGCCTCCGACCACGCCGCCCGGGTAGCCCTCGATGTCAAATACGAGCAGGTCGCGGATCAGTCTGGGGGGCGGAGCCATGGCGGTCACTCTCCGGGCAAGATCGGTCTCCAGGCCGCCGCGCAGCGCGGGGTTGCTCTGGATAGTACAGCGGATTCAGTCAAAAGACTACTGCCCTCGGGCAAAGACATAGCCGACGCCCGGGGGTACGCTCCATCGGCAGGGGCCGCCTGCGTCCGCCGCCCATCCGCGGCTCCGAGGTGAGCATATGCACCTGCTGTCACATGCGCCCACGGTTCTGTCGCAAGAGGAGATGGCGCAGATCTACGAGGCCGGCCTGCGGGTCTGGGCGCGGGTGCCCTTGCGGGCGCAGGGCCCGGAGGAGTTCATGCAGGCGGCCCGCGACTTCGGCTGCGAGATCACGGGAGATCGCCTCAGCTTCCCCGCCGCCGTGCGAGATCGGGTACTGGAGGAGATCGGCGTCTACCGCCAGGCGCAGTGGCCGCCGCGGCCGGCGGAAGTCAGCCACGACCGGATTGAGAAGATGGCCTCGGGCCAGGCGCTGTACTGCTGCGACCTGGAGACCGAGCAGCTCCGCCCGGCGACCGTGCGCGACCAGGAGCAGCTCTCCTGGATCGTGGACGCTATCCCCGGCCTCGGGCGCTCCCACCCCACGTTCATCCCCCAGGACGTCCCCCCGCAGTGCCGCGACCTGTTCACCTTCGCGATCGTGGCACTCAACAGCGTCCACCCCTGGCGCGTGTCGGTCTACAACGCCGACATGATCCCGTACTTCCTGGAAGTGCAGGCCATCTGCCAGGGCGACCGCGAGCAGGCGCGGGCCCACCCGGTCTTCGCCACCAAGTGCTGGGTCAACACGCCCTTCATGATCACCCGCGAGAACCTCGAGATCGCCATGCGGGCGCGGGAGTTGCTGGGGCAGCCGCTGCAGTTCTCGACCATGCCCGTCGCGGGCATCGCCACGCCGGTGACACTGGCGGGAGCGCTGACGCTCATCACGGCTGAGTGCCTGGCCCTCAACGTGCTGAGCATGGCCGTGGACGGTCGGCTGTGCGGCTGGACGGCCGGGCCGCTCAGCTTCGACATGCGCACCGGCATCCACACCCAGAACAGCCCGGATGTGTCGCTGCTGCGGCTGGGGTCGGCGCAGATGGCTGCCTACGTCTTCGGCGGGCAATGGCGCGGTGTGGGTGGCCCGACGACTTCCTCCAAGCAACCGGACGAACAGGCAGCCATGGAGAAGGCGCTGGACACCATGTGGGCGATCTGCGCCGGAGTACGCAGCTTCGGCTCCCTGGGCACACTGGCCGACGCCGATGTCGGCAGCCTCACCCAGCTCATGGTAGACCTGGAGCTGATGGGCTACTGCGAGCGGCTCGTGGCGGGGATGGCGGTGGACGACCGGCGACTGGCGGAAGATGTGATCGCCGAGGTCGCGCCACGGGGGGCATACTTCCTCAACCAGGACCATACGGCCCGCTACTTCCGCGAGGAGCTGTGGCTGCCGGAGTTGGTGGACCGGCGGGTGCCGATGGCCTGGGCGCAGGACCCGCGTACGATGGTGGACAACGCCCGTGCCAAAGCCCGGCGCCTGGCCGCGACGGCGGAGAACCAGTGCCCCCTGTCGGACGAGCAGCGCCGGCAGATCAGGGCGATCATGGATGAGGCGGCAGCACGATGCTGAACGGACTGGCAGGCGGTCTGACACTCTGCGCACTGCTGGCGTCGCTGTCGGTGGCGGCCGAGTACCGGTGCGACTTCGCCCCGACTGAGGCGGACCCGTGGGAGACCCGACAGGCGGGCGGGGGCCAGACGACGTTCGCGGCCGAGGGCCTGCTGCTCGACCTGCGAGCCCCGCAGGCGGGCAAGGAAGCCTGGGTGCAACTGCGGCCGGCGCTGCGTCTCCCGGTCGTGATCGAGTGGGAGCAGCAGCTCGCCGCCGACTCGCCCCACTGCTATCCGACCGGCGCGCTGCTGCGCGACCTCGCCGGGCACATGCTCAGCGTGGGCATGTCCGGCCAGCCGCAGGAGCACAGGCTGCACGCCGGGGGGCTGCGCTCTGACACGGGCGTCGAGCCGGGGCGCTGGTACGCCTTCCGGCTGGACATAGACAGCGCGCGGCGGGGCAAGCTGGTCGTGCGCGAGGCCGAGGGGACCAAGGAGGTCTGGCAGGCGGCACTTCCGGACACGGGCCTGCGCGGCGCCTTCATCGGGCTCACCCTCTACCACAACCAGCGCCCCGACCAGGGGCCGGACCAGTACGCACAGGACCGTGGCGCCAGTCGCTTGCGCAAGCTCCGCATCACGGCGGGCGCCATCGTGGAGGGGGATGTGAGCCAGTACCGTGACGCTAGCCTGCGTTCGTACGACAGTCATGCACCCACGGCGTACAACCGGGCGATGGTGTGGCTGGGGAAGGACGACGGGGTCGAGGGCACGGTGCTGGCCTACGACCGAGGGTCCGAGCTGCCCCTGACCGGGGAGCGACAGGTGGCGTCGTGGCTGCCCAATCGCGGCTGCACCATGCGTCCGAGCGGTCCCACCACGAGCGTGTTCACTCGCCCCAACGACCTGGACGGGCCCGATGTCGTGGCCCTGCGGTGCCTGCAGTGGTGTGTCCGCCAGCACCCCGTGCTGGAGTACAAGCTGACGCCGCGGGCCGGGGCCTGCTGGCTCAAAGTCTGCCTCGTCGAGACGTGTCTGGGAGACGGGATCGAGGTCTTCCGCAGTGAAGCGACGACGCAGCCGGCGAGCGGTCGGCTCGACCTGCTCGCAGCCCTCACGCAGCATGGCCTCGCCTATCACCAGTTCGGCGAGATCGCGGTGTACGTCTACCAGGAGCGGCCGACCGACCGGGCGCTGCAGGCGGGGGCGGCCGAGGTCGAGCTGCGCCTCACCGGCTCGGGCGCGCTGGTCACGACGCCCCCGCTGGTGCGGACGGAGCAGCAGGCCAGGGCGGGCTTCCCCATCTATGCCCTCGTGACCGGCCCTGACGGGGAACCGCTGCACGGCGAGGCCGTGAAGGTCGAGGCGGTCGTCGGGCAGCGTCGCCTGCCGCTGACGCAACAACCCGGCCGCGCCGTGTTCGCGGCACGTCTGCAGGGCCTGGCCCCCGGCGAGCACGCGGTGCGGCTCGAAGCGACCACCCGTGCCGGCCAGCGCCTCACTCAGCCCCTCTCCGTGGCGGTCGTGCCGGGCGAGTATGTGCGCTCGCGCGCCGGGCGCGTGTCATATGACATCGGTGGCAAGCCCATCCCGACGCTGCTGGGCGACCTGTACGCCTGGGCGCCGATGCTCGATCCGGAGTCGCCGCACCGCCGGCTGATCCTGTCGGCGGAGGAGTGGAGCAAGCTATCGGCCGAGGAGCAGGGCCGGGTCAGGCTGGTGAAGCACCGGTCGCTGACCGAGGCCGAGATCCGGCAGCAGCTTGAGGCCCACGCGGCCAACGGCATCCGCGTCATCCGCCTGGCGCACAATGTCACGCCGCACGAGGCGTGTCTGGACGCCGCGGGGCATGTCGCGATGCCGGGCCTGGAGACGCTGCTCGCCGTGCTGCGGGAGTGCCGCCGCCTGGACCTGAAGGTCCTGCTCAATGTGTTCCACTACCCGTACGGCAGCCCCGGCACCGGGAACTGCGCGCCCTGGCAGCAGTACGTAGACGCCGGCTACGCCGGGCCGCAGTCGTTCACAGACCCGCAGGTGTGGCCGCTCCTCACCGCCTACCTGGGCGAGTTGTTGGTCTGTTTGCGCGATGATCCGGCCATGCTGGGATACTCGCTGACCGGCGAGAATGACCAGGCCTACGGGGCGGAGTTCGTCAACAAGCTGTATGACCACGTGAGGACGTGCGACCCCAACCACCTGGTGACCCTGGAGCAGGGCGGGGGCATCCAGCATTGCAGCGGCGGGCAGCCCTGGGCCTATGCCGACTTCAAGCCGGCGGCCTCGGCCGGCGTCGGCTACCGGACCTACTACACCGAGGGAATGCGCTCCGACGCCTACTTCATGGTGTGCGGGCGGTTCTACCGGGGCAGCCCGCCGGCGTTCCTGGCCGAAGTGGCCAGCGGGCCCGGGTGGTACAACGGCTTTGCGCAGACCTGGGCGCACCCGGACTTCCTGACCAAGGTGCGGGACAACTGTTGGGCCTCGGTGCTGACGCAGGAGACGATGTGCCTGACGTGGTCGGCCCCATGGACGCAGCACGAGCGCTCCGTGCCCCAGCAGTGCATGGAGGCTATGGACTGGTCGCGGTTCGAGCGCGCGCGGCCGGCCGTGGGGGTGCTCGTCAAGCCCGTGGACCGGGCGATGGTCCGCCGCCTGGCGGACGTCGAGACGGCCCTGGCGAAGCTCGGCGTGGACTACGACTACGTATGGGACGGGCGGGACGACCCGAAGCAGTATGCGGTGGCGCTGGATGCGCGGGAGGCCTTCACACCGCCCGTGCTGCCGGAGGCAGTCCTGGCGCAACGGCCGCTCGTCGCGACCGGCGACTTCTCGGTGTCGTACCTGCTGGACGCTTCACACCGGCAGATGATCGCCTTCGTGAAGAACACGGCGGACTACCGCCTGGGCCCCGGCTACGGCACGGGCGTCCAGGAGCTGCACCGCCAACGGGAGCAGGCCAGCCCGCTCGCGCTGACCCTGCGCGGCTTCGCGGCGACATGCCGCTATCGCATCTACGACGTGGAGGAGCGGCGGGTATTGCGCGAGGAGCGGTGTGGGGGAGAGACGCTGGACCTGGGCACCACCCACCATGACTTTGCGGTAGTCGTCTATTGAGGC
>JAJFUB010000113.1 GCA_021372615.1 bacterium
CCCCCCCCGCGACCTGCCTCGCCCCACGGCGCGCGGGCGAGGCCGCCCGCGCTACTGGAGGCATGCGACACCGCCTCAGCGCCTGCCCTCCCCCGTCGTCAGCGCCATGAACACGTCCTCCAGCGAGGGCTCGACCTCCTCGACCTGCGTGCAATCCACGCCGGCCTCGCGCAACGCGTCTTGCACGTCATCCACGACGACGCCGCGCCGCAGCACCACGTGCAGCCGGTCGCCGAAGACCTCCACCGACTGCACCGGCGCCAGCCGTTGCAGCAGCAACCGCGCCTCACGCTGCGCGGGGCAGCGCACCGCCAACACGCGTCCGGGCATGGCCTGGCGCAGCCCGGCCGGCGTGTCGTGGGTCAGCAGGCGCCCCTCGAACATGAAGGCCAGTTGGTGGCACCGCACGGCCTCGTCCATGTACGGAGTGGAGATGACGATGGTCACGCCCTGGCGCGGCAGGTCGTAGAGGATCTTCCAGAAGTCCCGGCGCGACACGGGGTCCACGCCGGTAGTGGGCTCATCGAGGAACAGCACCTGGGGCCGGTGGATCAGCGCGCACACCAGCGCGAGCTTCTGCCGCATTCCGCCCGAGAGCCGCCCCGCGAGACGGCGGCGAAAGGGCGTCAGGTAGGTGATCTCCAGCAGCTCGTCGCGGCGCTCTTCCCACCGGCCGCGCGGGACCTGGTACAGGTCGGCAATGTAGCGGATGTTCTCGTCAATGGTGAGATCGCGATGGAGGCTGAACTGCTGGGGGAGGTAGCCGATGACCTGCTTGACGGCCTCGGGATCGCGCACGACATCATGGCCCGCGACACGCGCGGCGCCGGCCGTGGGCTGCAGGATGCCGCACAACATGCGGAAGGCCGTGGTCTTGCCCGCGCCGTCCGGACCAACCAGGCCGAGTATCTGTCCCGCCGGCGCCTGCAAGGTGAGGCCCTCGCAGGCGACGACCGCACCGAACTCCTTGCGCAGCCCTTGCACGTCGAGGGCTACGTCGGTCATGGCCGTCGGCCCGGCGGGGTTCCCGTCGGCGCGGCCGACACCCCGCCCTGGGTCTCGATGACCGCATCCGCCGGCATGCCCGGTTTGAGCAGGCCCTCGTCATTGGCGACGGCGATCTCGACCGCGAAGACCGTGCGCGTTCGCTCCTCCTGAGTTTGCACGAACTTCGGGGTGAACTCCGCTTGCTGGGAGATGCGGCGCACCCGACCGGTGAAGGTGCGGTCCGGCTGCCCATCCACGGTGACGCGAGCGCTCTGCCCCAGCACGATCTGCGACAGCCTCGGCTCGGGCACGTACACCGTGACCCATGTGTCGGAGAAGTCTACTTCCGTCGCGATGGCCGAGCCGGTCCGCACGACCTCACCCACGCGCAGGTGGGTGTCGTCTATCATGCCGGTGACCCGGGCCGTGATGCGGAACTTGTCCAGGCCGGCCTCGGCGGCGCGCACTGCGGCCTCGGCCTGCAGCACCTGCTCGCGCGCGGCCTGCGCTTCGGCCTGCCGTACGGCGACCTGCCGACGGTTCGCCTCGGCCAGCGAGAGCGCGGCCCGGGCCTCACGTACCTGCCGGCCGGCGATGGTCTTCTGGTGCGGACGCGCCCCCTCCTGGGCCAGACGGAGCTGCGCCTGGGCCGCGGCCCGCGCTGCCTGGGCCTGCGCCACGGCCTGCTCAGCGCGCTGGATCTCCTCGGTGCGCGGACCCTTGCGGGCCAGCGTCAGCGCCTTCTCGGCGCTCCGCTGCTGGGCGAGGGCCTGCTGCACCTGTGCCCTGGCGGCGGTGATCTGGTCGGTGCGCGAGCCGGCCTTCACGAGATCGAGGCGCTCGCGGGCGGCCTTCAGGTCGGCCTGGGCGGCCTCGGCTGCAGCCTGGGCGGCATCGAGCTGTTGCGGCGCGATGGCCCCCTGCACCACGAGGGTCTTGGCCCGTGCGTAGTCCTTCTGCGTCTTGTCGGCCGCCGTCTCGGCCTTGCGGACCGCGGCCTGGGCCTCCTGCACTTCCTGCGGCCGGGCCCCGGCTTCCAGGTCGGCCAGGCGAGCACGCGCGGCCGCCAGCGCCGCGTCGGCCGCCTCCGCCGCCGCCGCGGCCTGCTCGATTTCCTCCGGCCGCAACCCCGCACGCAACTGCCTGAGTTGCGTCTCGGCCTGCCCCTGCGCCGCGGTAGCCTGGGCGAGCGCCGCCTGGGCCGCCCTGATCTCCTGCGGCCGGCTGCCGGCCAGCACGTCGGCCTGGCGGGCCTGGGCGGTGGCCATGCCTGTGGCGGCACGCTGTACGTCCGCCTCGGCAGTGCCCTGCTGGAGCGTCACGGCCTCCTGGGCGCGTTCCCACTGGGCCGTGGCGGCGGCCAGCGCCGCGCGGGCCTGGTCGAGGTTGGCGGCGGTGACTTCGCTCGCGACAACCGCGATGAGTTGCCCGGCCTTGATGGGCATGCCCTTCTCGATCGGCCGCTCCACGATCACGCCCGCGACCTCAGAGGCGATCTCGATGGTGCGCGCCTCGACAATGCCGCTGGCGCGTACGAGGTTCGCCGGCTCCGCGTGGCGGCGGGACAGCACCAGGGCCGTCACACCCAGCGCGACGAGCAGCAGCACGATCGGGATGATCTTGCGGATCGGGGGGCGACGAGGCGTGGTCGGGGTCGTGTCCATGACTGTCTCGCCTGGGATGTTGGTGCCGTCAGATCACATCCATGTCGTCGTCGAGTTCAAGCAGATCGTCCGCGTAGTCCTCGTCCTCCGCGGGGGCCTCCTCGCCAACCGGCATGATGACCGGCAGCACGATCGGCCGGCGACCTGTCAGCTCAAACAGGAACTTGGCGACGGAGGCCTTGATGCGATCGTACAGCTCCTCCGGGTCGTCGCCGGCGTCCTCATGGAAGCTATCGAGTGTGCGAAGCATGACCTCACGCGTCGCCTCGATCAGGTCCTGGGCCTGGTCCATGTAGACGAACCCGCGCGAGTAGACCTCCGGTGGCGCCAGCAGTCGCATGGTGTCGCGCTCGACGACGAGGACCGGCAGGAAGATCCCCTCAGCCGAGAGGATCTGACGGTCGTTGAGCACGATGTCGCCCACATCGCCCACGCCCAGGCCATCCACATTCACAGGTTCGGCCGGGACGTTCGCGGCGCGATAGCCCTTGCCGTTGCGGAACTCCACCGAGGCCCCGGCGTAGAGCACGAAGATGCGCTCGCGCGGCAGGCCCATATCACGGGCGAGATCGACGTACAAAACGAGATGGCGTTGGTCCCCATGGACCGGAATGGCGAACCGGGGCCGCGTGAGGGACAGCATGAGCTTGATCTCCTCACGGTACCCGTGGCCGGATACGTGCACGCCCTGGTCGCTGCCGTACACGACGCGCGCGCCCTCGGCGAACAGGTCGTTGATGACGCGCCAGATCAGGGACTCATTGCCGGGGATGGCGCTGGCGCTCATCACGACGGTGTCGCCCGAGACAATGCGCACGTGGCGGTGCGAACCGCGCGCCATGCGCGCCAGGGCCGATAGCGGCTCGCCCTGGCTGCCGGTGGTGATGACGGTCACTTCGCGCGGGGGCAGTTCGTCAATGTCCCGCACATCCACCATGGCCTCGGGCGGCACGTGCAGGTAACCCAGTCGGGCCGCGACCCCGGTCAGGCGCTCCATGCTACGCCCGGTCACGGCGACCTTGCGGCCGCAGCCCATGGACTGGTCAATGACTTGCTGGATGCGCCCGAGGTTCGAGGCGAAGGTGGTGATGATGACACGGCCCTGCGCATCGCGCAGCAGGTTGTGCAAGGTCTCGCCGACAACGCGCTCAGACGGGGAGTAGCCGGGGCGCTCGACATTGGTGCAGTCCGAGAGCAGGCACAGCAGGCCGTCCTCACCCATCCGCGCCAGCCGCTGGAAGTCCGGCCCGGGGCTGCCGATGGGTGTCTGGTCGAACTTGAAGTCGCCGGTGTGGAAGAGATCGCCCGCAGGGGTCCGGACGAACAGCCCCATGCCGTCGGGGATGCTGTGGCTGACGCGCACCAGCTCGATGTCGAAGTCCCCCATGCGCTCCGGTATGCCCGGCTCCATCTCGATCAGTTCGCTGCCCTCGACCGGATGGAACTCCTGCAGCTTGGCCTCCAGCAGACCGAGCGTCAGGCGCGTGCCGTAGACGCGGATGGGGATCTTCTCCATCAGATACGGCACAGCGCCCAGATGGTCTTCGTGACCGTGGGTCAGCACGACGCCGGCGAACTGGTCGGCGTTCTGCAGCACGTAGGTCATGTCCGGGATGATGACGTCCACGCCGGGGTGCTGCTCGTCGGGGAACATCAGGCCGCAATCCACGGCAATCATGCAGCCCTGACGGGCCACGAGGGTCATGTTCTTGCCGATGTCGCCGGTGCCCCCCAGGGAGATGACCCGCACCGCATCCTCAAAGCCCGCCAAGACGTCCAACGTTGCTCACTCCGTCACTGACAGAAAGTTCTTCAGCCGCTGCATGTCCTGCACCAGCACCGCCTCGAGGCTCGGCTGGTGCAGCGCCGCGGCCGGATGGTAGAGCGGAACATAGGTGATTCCCTCGACTTCTTGCGGCACGCCGTGGACCTTGCCCATGGACGCGCCCGGCGACAGCAACGTGTGCGTGGCCGGCTTGCCCAGCAGGCAGATGACACGTGGCGTCAGGAGGGCGATCTGTGCGTCCAGGTAGGGTCGGCACGCGACGGCCTCCCCCGGCAGAGGGTCGCGGTTGCGCGGCGGACGACACTTCACGATGTTGGTGATGTAGATGTCCTCGCGGCGCAGTCCGGCCTGCGCCAGCAGCCGGTTGAGGAACTGCCCGGCGGCGCCCACGAAGGGTCGGCCACTGCGGTCCTCCTGCTCGCCGGGGCCCTCTCCGATGAACATGATGCGTGCGTTCACCGGCCCCTCACCCGGCACCGCCTGCGTGCGAGTGGACGCCAGAGCGCAGCGCCGGCACGTGGCGATCTCCTGACCGAGTTCGGCGAGCATGGCGGCTCTGTCAGCCATGGCGACTCCGGAGCGACGGTGTCTAGACCAGCCCGAGGCCCTCGCACGCCTGCCGTATGGTGGCGGTATCGCTGTCGGAGGCCGGCACCAGCGGCAGCCGGAGACCCCCGACCGGGAAGCCGATGATCTCCAGCCCGCGCTTCACGCAGGGGGGGTTGCCGGAGGCCAGGAAGCAGGCCTTGACGATGGGGATGAGCGACTGGTGCGTCCGCGCGGCCGCCGCCACGTCCCCGGCCTGGAACTGGCGGATCATCTCCGCGATCTGCTTGCCGGCCAGGTGAGAGGCAACGCTGATCACACCGACGCAGCCGACCGCGAGCATCGGCAGAGTCAGCATGTCCTCGCCCGAGTACACCGTGAAGCCCTCCGGGGCACCGGCGCAGATCACACTGATCTGCTCCAGGTCGCCACTGGCTTCCTTGATCGCTACGATGTTGCTGACCTCACTGGCCAGGCGCAGCACGGTGGCGGCCTCGATGTTCTTGCCGGTGCGAGCCGGGACGTTATAGAGGATGACCGGCAGGTCCGTCACCGCGGCGACGGCCTTGAAGTGCTCGTAGAAGCCGGCCTGCGAGGGCTTGTTGTAGTAGGGCCCGGTGAGCATGACGCCATCAAGGCCCAGGTCGGCCACGGCTTGCGTGAGCTCGATGCTGTCGGCGGTGTCGTTGTTGCCGGTGCCGGCGATGACAGTGGCGGTCTGGCCGACTGCCTCCTCCACGACGCGGAACAGATCGAGCTTCTCTTGCGTGGTTGTCGTTGGCGCCTCACCGGTGGTGCCGGCCACGACGATGCCGTCCGAGCCGTTCTCCACCAGCATGACAGCCAGTTGCGCAGCACGATCCAGATCAACGCGCAGCTCCGCGTCGAAGGGTGTCACCATTGCCGTCAGTACGTTGCCGAAGCCAGCCATCTCAGCTATGTTCCTCCTTGGGCAGGTGCGCCCGCTCAGCAGCGAGAGCATGAGCATACACGATTCTTCCTCACGGGGGAAGAACCCTTCTTCCCGGCGAGTGTCATCGGGAGGCGTGGGCCAAGGGGGGGACGAGAAGGCTGCCGGGGAAGACGACGCCGCCGAAGCCTTCTCGGCGGCGCATGGGAACGTCTACTGCTCTACGGAATGGCCCTCACGCATTGCCCGCTTCTACTCGGCGCCCCGGTCGGGGGTCGGCCTGCGCAGAGCCCAGGGCCCGGGCTCTGCGCAGGCCCGGCAGGACTACTTCCTCTTCGGTGCGGCCTTCTTCGGTGCGGCCTTCTTCGGTGCAGCCTTCTTCGGCGCGGCCTTCTTCGGTGCGGCCTTCTTCGGTGCGGCCTTCTTCGGTGCGGCCTTCTTCGGCGCGGCCTTCTTCGGTGCAGCCTTCTTCGGTGCCGCCTTCTTCGGCGCGGCCTTCTTCGGTGCAGCCTTCTTTGGCGCGGCCTTCTTAGCCGCCGCTGCGCAGCACTTGGCCATCGAAGTACGCTCCTTTATGAGAGGTAGGCCGATTGCGGCAAGCGTGTGTGACTGTATATAACCCTTGTACTGTCATCTTGTCAACAGGTTCTGTACCGGTTAGTCCACATTAGCGAGGAAAAGTTAGCCAATGCTATGCTGCGATTCACGCACCTCATCGCTGCACGAGATCGGCCAACGCAGTGAAGTCGCCGGCAAGATGCTCATAGAGACGACGGTACAACTGGTAGTATCCCTCGTATGTAGCCACTGCCTCCGCTCGTGGCGTCAGCGCGTGGACGACCCTGATGGTCTGCCGGCATGCGCTCACGACGTCTGCGTATACGCCCGCGCCGACGCCGGCCAACAACGCGGCGCCGAAGGCCGCACCCTCGTCCACATTGATGACGCTCATCTCGCGCTGCGACACATCGGCCTGTATCTGTCGCCACAGTTCGCTGCGAGCTCCTCCACCGGAGGCGCGCACTTGCGGCATGTCCACCCCCAGCGCCGCGATGAGGTCAAAGGAGTCGCGCAGGCCATAGGCCACGCCCTCGAGGACGGCACGCGCGAGGTGGCGCTTGGTGTGGCGCAGGCTCAGTCCGAAGAGCACTCCGCGCGCGTTCGGGTCGGGGTAGGGTGTGCGCTCGCCGGTGAGGTACGGCAGGAAGATGAGGCCCTCGCTGCCGACGGGAGCGGTGGCGGCCTCGGCGGTCATCAGCTCATACGGATCACGGTCGAGCTGCCCGGCCACGGCGCTCTCGGCGGCGAAGAGCGTATCCCGCAGCCAGCGCAGGGACCCGCCCGCCGCGAGCATCACGCCCATGACGTGCCACTTGCCGGGCACGGCGTGGCAGAAGGTGTGTGTCCGCAGCTTCGCATCCATCGCCGGCTCGTCCAAGTAGGCGAACACGACGCCGGAAGTGCCGGTCGTGCAAGAGACGGCGCCGGGCTCGACGATGCCGTTGCCGACGCCGCCCGCGGCCTGATCGCCCCCACCGCCGACGACCGGCGTCCCGGCCCGCAGGCCGGTCAGAGCCGCGACGTCAGCCGTAATGGCGCCCGTCACGTCGGGCGACTCGTACACGCGCGGGAACCACTCGCGGGGCAAGTTCAGCTTGCTCAGAATCGCCTCGGACCAGCGGCGCTGCGGCACGTTGAACAGCGCTGTGCCCGAGGCGTCCGAGACCTCAGTCGCGTACTCGCCGGTCAGGCGGTAGCGCACGTAGTCCTTGGGCAGCAGCACCTGCGCGATCCGCTCGTACTGGCGCGGCTCATGGTCGCGCAGCCAGATGATCTTGGGCGCCTGGAAGCCCGTCAGCACGGGGTTGCACGTCTCGGAGACGATGGTCCTGCGCCCGACCTTGTCCGTGATCCAGGCACACTGCTCCGCCGTCCGCTGGTCGTTCCACAGCAGGGCCCGGCGGATGACCTGTCCGCTCACATCCAGGAACACCGAGCCATGCATCTGGCCCGACAGTCCCACGCCGACGATGCGGTCCGCGCTGACACCGCTCTCGGTCAGCACGCGCCGGATCGACTCCGCAGTCGCCTGCCACCAGTCCTCGGGCTCCTGTTCGGACCAGCCGGGCTGTGGCGAGTACAGCGGGTACTCGACAGTCACCCGCGCCTTGAGCTTGCCCCGATGGTCCACCACGATGGTCTTGGCCCCGGTGGTGCCGACATCAATGCCCAGCAGGTATGGCATGGGTTCACCCCACCTAGAGATCCAGCTCAGCCATGAGCAGCTTCCGCCCCGCCTCATAGCCGGCATTGCCAGCCGTGCAGTTCGCGACGCCGCAGCCATCCCACCAGACGGACAGCTCGGGACTCTCGCGGCGGCATACGGCCATGGTACTCGGCACGCGCGAGAACAGCAGGCGCAGCATCTCCCGCGCCGGGAGGGCGTCCTCGTACTGGAGGTCGAGGAGCCGCAGCAGGTCGAGGTCGCGCTTCTCGTTCGACAGTCCGCCCGAGCCCGCGACATTGACGCAGGCGTTCATGCCGGGGACACGGTGCGGGCAGGGCGCGCATATCATCCAGTCGGCGCCGGGGGCCATGACCACCGCCACGTCATCTGGCTTGCGGCGGATGATCTCGATGAACTCGACGATATTGTCGGCAGCCAGGGGCTCGGCTCGCCCCTCGTTCTTGCCGTAGTTGCACACGGCGCACATCATGACGTGCGGGCGGATGCGCAGGGCCTCCCCGCCCTCCATGGCCGCAACCGACGCGGCCTTGTCGCGCGCCATCTCATCGGCCGTCCGCGCCGGCACGAGGCTCTCCAGTGGCAGCGCGACGCCACGCTCGTACTGCTCGCTCAACGCCAGCGGGCACCCCTGCCACGCCGCTGACGCCGCGCCCTCGCAACCACACAGGCCGGCCGTCGTGCTGATGGCCTTACGCACGCGATGCAGGAGCGTGCGGGCCGGGAGCGTGGCGCCGGGCGGGAGGTCGAGGCGGTACAGTATGTCCAGGTCTCGCTTGCGCTCAGACTCGACACTGGACCGCGGGCTTTCCAGCCCGCTACCCCCGTTCGCGGGCTGGGAAGCCCGCGCTCCGACGTCCACATCCTGGTATGCGTACACATCCCGCGCCAGGCAACGTAGGGTCACAGGCAAGTCAGGCCGCTGACGGATGGCGTCAGCGGCCTGAGCAACGGTGTCGCGCTGGGGAGGCGGAATGTCGCCGGCGCAACGGCAGAAGAGACAGAGCAGATGGAACGGCCTGAGCGTGAGGCCGCTGTCCATGTTAGGTCACCTGTTCAACCGTGATGGGCGCGCCGCTCTTGACTTGCTTGAAGACCGTGGGCTCGCCATCCACCTTCCCGAAGATGCTGACCGGGCTGGCGGGACGGATCTCGGTGCCGCTGCTCATCGGCGTGGGGCCGAAGAAGATGCAGAAGGCCGGCCCCGGCGGCCAGTAGGCCAGGTCGCCCATCCCCACCGTCGGCTGTAGGTCCTCGCCGGGGGTGTCCACAGGGATGTCGAAGTAGATCTCGTCACCCCAGGTGCGGGCCACGCTCTTGATGGGGCAGGCTTCCCAGATGGCGTCAGCCATCCCGGAGTCGTTCAGCGTAGCGGTAGCGGTCACGTTGCCAACCGCGATCTTGATCTGGCGTGCCATGGTTGGTCTCCTTCTGAGGGGGCGGATGAACGGCTCCTCACCCCTGCCCCTCTCCCTCGCGCGGTACGTCTGCGCGCCGGAGAGGGGAACGCCAACGTCAACCGCTATGACCCGTCGGCGAAGAGCCGCAGGTAGCCGAGGCCTAGCTCGAAGCCCTCTTCGCGGCCGAGGGCCCCGTCCTCGTGCTCGATAGACAGGACACCGTTGAAGCCGTTGCGGCGCAGGCGGGCGCAGTAGACGCCCCAGTCAATGTCGCCGAAGCCCGGAATGACGTACCGCCACCAGCCCATCTCCTGGTTGCCCAGCCACGCCAGCTTCGGCTGGTTGACTTCGACGTCCTTGGCGTGGGTGTGGAAGATGCGAGTGGCGAACTTCTCGACGGCGTACAGGTAGTCGATGCCCTGCCACGCCAGGTGGCTCGGGTCGAAGTTCAGCCCGAAGTTCTCAGCGGGGACTTCGTTGAAGATCTGCTCCCACTGGTTGAGGGCGCGGATGTTGGTGGCAAACCAGTTCTCCATGGCCAGCTTGACGCCCTTGTCGGCGGCCTTCTTGGCGAACTCGCGGTAGAAGGGCGCAGCGTCCTCGACGATGCACTGCTCGCGGGTCTTGCCCGCCGGCGGCAGCCCGGCCATACAGCACAGCACGTCGCAATCCAGCTTCTCCACGGCGTCCAGAGCTTTGCTCAGGATGGCGCGGTTGGCCTCGCGCACGGCCGCATCACCGTTGGTAATGTCCACGTAGGCGGCCAGGCTGGAGATCTCCAGACCCGCCTCGCTCACCGAGTCCTGCAGGGCGTTGTAGTCCAGGTTGTCCAGGTCGCAGTGCTTGCTGGGCACCCGGATCTCCAGGCAATCGAAGCCTGCCTCGGCGGCGAAGTCCAGCACGGTGCCCATGTCGTCATTGCCAAACGGTGCAGTCAGCATCCCGACTTTCATGTTGCTATCCTCCTCGAATGGCCGGGGGCTTCCCGGCCTCGAAACATCGCACGGCTTGCTGAGCGGCGAAGGCGAGCAGCGACCGCGCCGTCTGCGTCTCCATGGCCTGTTCCAGCGACATCGGCTCGTTGCACAGCGAGAACACGGCGGCGAACATCTCGTTCAGGGACGGCACCGGCGCCACCGACCCGGCCAGGGCCAGGCACGGCACGCCAAGCTCGGCAGCGACATCGGCCACGCCCTTCGGCGTCTTGCCGAAGGCCGTCTGTCCGTCGAGGCGGCCTTCGCCCGTGAAGCACAGGTCCGACCCGCGCATGCGGTCGCGCAGGCCCACCGTCTCGATCACGATGCGCACGCCCGGTTCCAGCGTGGCGCCGCAGAAGGCCACCAGCCCCGCGCCCAGCCCTCCGGCCGCGCCAGCGCCCGGCAGATCGGCCACGTCGGCGTGCAGAACGCGCCGCACGACGTCCGCGAAGCGTCGCAGGCCCTCATCGAGCTGCGCCACGATCTCGGGCGTCGCGCCCTTCTGCGGTCCGTACACATGCGCCGCCCCGGTCGGGCCGCACAGCGGGTTCTCCACATCGCACGCCACACGGAATCGTGCCTGGGCGATGCGGGCGTCGAAGGCGCTCATGTCCATGGCGGTCAGGTCGAGCAGGCCGGCGCCGGTCGGGCTGACCTCGCGGCCGTCGGCATCCAGCAGCTTGACGCCCAGCGCCGTCGCCATGCCCAGGCCGCCGTCATTGGTCGCGCTGCCGCCGATGCCGATGATGAACTGCCGCGCCCCCGCGTCGAGGGCCGCGCGGATCAGCTCCCCCGTGCCCACCGTGCTCGTGTGCAGCGGGTTGCGCTGCTGCAGCGGCACGAGCGGCAAGCCCGAGGCCGCCGCCATCTCGATGACCGCAGTCGCACCGTCGCCCAGCATGCCGTAGGCGGCCTGGACCGGTTCGCCCAGTGGCCCGGACACGGTCTCCGTGCGCAGCTCACCGCCGGTCGCGTCCACGAGCGACTGGACCGTGCCCTCCCCGCCATCGGCCATCGGCACCTTCACACACTCGATCTGCGGATCGCAGGCGGCGACGCCATCGGCGATGGCGTCGCACACCTGCAGTGCTGTCAAGGAGCCCTTGAACGAGTCGGGGGCGATGGTGATCTTCATGGTAGGGATTGGGGATTGGGCATTAGGGACGGCAACGGAGACGTCGCGCGCCCACCTGCCCTCTCCCCCACACTCCCGCTCGCTACAGCTCGGCCCACGCGCGTAGGAAGGTGCGCTTGGTGTGGGCCAGGATCAGTGCGGTGCTCTCGGACCCGACCGGCTTGACCTCGAAGGTGAACACCATCTTGTCCGTCGGCACTTCGTTCTCGAAGACGCCGGCGTAGATCAGGGTGTTCAGGTACTCCTTCAGTTCCTCGACGCCATTGGAGCCGCCGGGGAAGTCGAAGCGCGGGTGCATGTCCCCGTAGGCTTCCAGGCCCTCGGTGGCGACGGCGTTGCCGGCGTGCAGGTGGATGATATACGGCGCCAGGATGCTGACGAGGTCGTGCACGTCCTCATGGAGGATCGGCACATGGGACAGGTCTGCGGTGATACCGAAGTTGCTGACTTCGGCGCGCACGCGCTCGGCCAACTCGGCGGTGATGGCACTCGAGCCGATGAGGCATTTCTTGTCCACGCTGTGGTCGAACTGCTCGACGGACAGCCACACCGGCTCGCCGCCGTCGGCCTTCTCCTGGGCGTAGCGGCACAGCTCGACGCAGGAGGCGACCATGGCGTCCAGCATCCGCTTGTTGTCGTCTTCGTTGTCCGAGCCGGGCCCGGACAGACAGGCGCAGATACGGGCGCCCATCTCGTAGGAGGCGTCAATCGAGCGCTTGACCTCGTCCACGGCCGCCTGTCGGCCGGCGGAGTCGAGGTCGTTGAGGCTCAGCTTGCCCCCCAGTAGCAGTGGCTGGGCGCCGACGCCGATCTTCGTCCCCGACTGCTCGGCGATGGCACGGATCTGGGCGTGCGCGCCGGGGAAGTCGCTACGCCGCACCTCCATCACGTCAAAGAACTCATCACTCGCCAACTCGGTGACAGTGCTGATGAGCTGCTCCGCATCGCTATTGGCCGTGGGCCAGGCCATGAAATGCACCAGGCCCAGACTCATGGATTGCCGCCAGGTTTCCGTCATGTGAACTACACTCCTTATAAGAGGGTGGTATTGGGCTTTGGGAAGCAGCGCTGGGCGAACGCGCTGTCAGCCGTCCCTTCCCCGCCGGGCGGAGGATACCCTCCCTCAACGGCGAAACTAATCCCCGCTGTTCCAAATCACGAGTCTGCAGAGCCCCCACCCCCCATGCCTACACCAGACATCATCTCCATCGGCAGCGCCACCCAGGACGTGTTCGTGTCCAGCGACCAGACGCATCTCGTCCGCATCCAGCACTACGAGAACGAAGAGGCCTACCTGGCCTACGACTACGGCGCGAAGGTGGCCGTGGACCACTTGTTCATCTCCACCGGTGGCGGCGCCGTCAACACGGCCATCGCCTTCGCGAAGCTGGGCCTCAGCGCCGCCGCCGTGTCCGAGCTGGGCCAGGACGACGCCGGGAACATGATCGAGCGGACGCTCCGCGAGCACGGCGTGGACACCAGCATGCTGGTGCGCAACCCCGAGCGTGCCACGGGCTACTCCGTGATCCTCACCGGGCCGACCGGGGACCGCACGGTGCTCGTCCACCGGGGAGCCGGTTCGTGCCTGTCACATGACGACATCAACTGGGAACGTGTGCGCGAGGCCAGGTGGATCTACCTGAGTTCCCTCAGCGGCGACGCGGCCGCGCTGTGGCATGATGTGGCCCGTTGCGCGGTCGAGGCCGGCGCCAGGCTGGCCATCAACCCCGGCAGCCGCCAGATTGACGAGGGCCTCGACGGCCTCGGCGACGTACTCGCCGCCGCCGAGGTGGTCTTCGTCAACAAGGGTGAAGCCTACCGCTTCACGGGCACGGAAGAGCAGCGGGATGATGCTGACGAGCGGGCTGCCGCCGAGGCTCTCCACCGCGCCGGCTGCCGCACGGTGGTCATGACCATGGGCGGCGACGGCGCCCGGGGCTTCGACGGCGACGCCCACCACTTCGCGCCGGCGTCCAAGGTCAAGGTCGTCTCCAACCTCGGCGCCGGCGATGCCTTCGCTGCTGCCTGCCTGGCGGCCCTGGACCATGGCCTGTCGCTGGGCGAGGCCCTCAAGGCCGGGACGATCAACGCCGGCTCCGTCGTGACCTCCATGGGCGCGACGACCGCGCTGCTCGATTGGACCACGATCCAGAGCAACCTGGCCCAGTCAGGATAGCGAGGCGGCCATGCAGCCCGTAGACCTGCTCCTCACCGGGGGCCACGTCCTCAACGTCTTCAGCGGCGCCGTCGAGGCGCTCGATGTCGCGATCGCCGGCGGGCGCGTCGTCGGCTTCGGCGACTATGCCGCCCGCGAACGCCTGGATGTGTCCGGACGCACCCTCCTCCCTGGCTTCTGCGAGGGCCATATCCACCTGGAGAGCACGATGCTGGCCTCGGCCGCGTTCGCGCGCGCGGTGGCCGAGCGCGGCACGACCACGGTCGTCGCCGATCCCCACGAGATCGCCAACGTCGCCGGGCTGGACGGCGTGCGCTACCTCTCCCAGGCCGCCCCGGCCGACTGGCTCGACCTGCGCCTCATGGCCCCCAGTTGCGTTCCCGCGACCCCCTTCGAGACGGCCGGCGCGGAGATCGGCCCGGACGGGATCGCCGAGATGCTGACCTGGCCGCAGGTGCTGGGCCTCGGGGAGATGATGAACTTCCCGGGCGTCATCGGCGGCGACCCGCAGGTCATCGCGAAGCTACAGGCCGCCTGGGGCCGGCCCCTTGACGGCCACGCGCCGGGTGTGACCGGACAGGACCTGATGGCGTACCTGGCCGCCGGCCCGGAGTCGGACCACGAGGCCGTGACACTGGCCGAGGGCGAGGAGAAGCTGCGGCTGGGCATGTGGCTGATGATCCGCGAGGGCTCGGCTTCGCGCAACCTGGAGGCACTGGCGCCCCTGCTGCGCTCGGGGCTGCGCCATCGCTGCCTGCTGGTGAGTGACGACCTGGAGCCGGGCGACCTGCTGGAGCGCGGGCATCTGGACCACCTGCTCCGCCGGGCCGTGGCCCTCGGCACGGACCCCCTGGATGCCGTTCGGGCCGTCACCATCAATGTTGCACAACGCTTCGGCCTGGCTCGCGTCGGAGCCATCGCCCCTGGCTATGCCGCCGACATCGTCGCTGTGGACGGGCTGGAACGCTTCGAGGTCACCACCGTCCTGCGGCGCGGCACGGTGCTGAAGCATGGTGGGCGCTGGCTGGCGGGTGATGCCGCCCCCCTGTCGGCCAGTGCGGCGGTGCGCGACAGTGTGCGTCTCACCCTCCCCACCGCCGAGCAACTGGCGGTCCGTGCGCCCGGTGACGGAACGGCCTTGGTGCGGGTGATCGTGGCGCAGGAGGGTCTGATCGTGACGGAATCGGCGGAGGCGCAGTTGCCCGTGCGCGACGGCTGCGTACAGGCCGACCCCTCCCAGGATGTCCTGAAGCTCGCGGTCATCGAACGCCATGGTCGCAACGGCAACATCGGGCTGGGGTTCGTCCGGGGCTTCGGGCTGCACGAGGGGGCGCTGGCGACGACGGTGGCGCACGATTCGCACAATCTGCTCCTCGCCGGGGCGGACGATCAGTCCCTGGCGACGGCCGCCGCGGCGATCAAGCGCCTGGGAGGGGGGCAGGTCGTGGCCCGGGGGGAGCGCGTGCTGGCGGAGCTGCCCCTGCCGCTGGCCGGGCTGATGAGCGATCTTCCGGCAGCCGACGTGGTGCGGCGGTCGCAAGCGTTGCAGCAGGCGGCCGCGCAACTGGGCTGCCGACTGTCGCGTCCGTTCATGACGCTGTCGTTCCTGGCGCTGCCTGTCATCCCGCACCTCAAGCTGACCGACGGCGGGCTCTTCGACGTGGACCATTTCCGCTTCACGAGCCTCACACCGTAGGGCTGTCCCGGGCTTCTGCCGGCCGTGCAGCGGGCCCGCCACTGGCCCTGCAGCGGCATTGCGCCCCTACCCAGCGGTCGCGGCTTGTGCTATACTCTGGTGTTCGTCGCAACCCCATTGTTGCTTCGGAACCCCCGGCGCACCGATAACCGGACCCTTGCAGGAGGCATCTGCCCGCCGTGCGATCATCTAGTCTGGCTCCTCTCTGCTGTCTTGCCGCCATCTGCCTGACACCACTGCTCGCCCGGGCGGCCGATCCGTCGGCCCCCACCGGTCAGCAGACGATCACGCTCAAGATCGCGAACCTGCCGACTCGCGACCGGGCCGTGACCCCGGATGCCAAGGCCACGCTGGCCATCGCTGATGCCTTCCTGGCCAAGCACCCCAATGTCCGCCTCGTGCCCTTCGAGGGCCTTGTCATCGAGGGCATGTCCTCCATGGACTCCGGCCCGCTGATGGCCATGGCCGGCGGCATCGCCCCCGAAGTGCTGTATGTGAACTTCCGCCTGTCGGAGACCTACATCTCCCAGGGCTTCCTCTATCCGCTCGACAAGTATGTGGACCAGTGGCTCAAGGAGGAGCCGGAGGTTAAGGCCTCGGAGATGATCCCCCAGCAAGTCTGGGATGTCATGCAGCGCAAGGGCCCCAACACCAACCAGCCGGAGCTGGGGCGCGACGGCAAGGAGCACATCTGGGCCGCGCCCTATGGCGTGGTCGTCATGGCCCTGATGTACCGCAAGGACCTCTACAAGAAGGCCGGTCTGGACCCCAACCACGCCCCACAGGACTGGGATGAGCTGTACGACTTCGCCCTGCGCACCACCTGGCCCGAGCAGGGCATCTGGGGCCTGGGCATGTACACCAAGCAGGATGCGGCCTGGAACTTCATGAGCCTGCTGTGGTCTGCCGGGTCGGATGCGGTCGTGCAGGACCAGAATGGAGACTGGCGGGCCGCCTACGACGACGAGGGCGCCGTCAAGGCCACCAAGTTCTACTGGCAGATCCGGCGCGGGCTGTGGACGACCTGCGACCTGTGCGAGCGGCGGGGGAACCGCACGCCGGTGGTCTTCTGGGGCAAGGACAGCGCCAAGTGCCCGGTATGCGGCAAGACCATCACCACCGAGGAAGCCAAGGCCAACAAGAAGCTCTATGAGGGCGTCGTGGACGGCGACCCGGCCGCCAGCCGCGGCTGGGCACGCGGCAAGATCTCCATGATGTTCCAGTACCTGCGCGACTCCTTCATCTCCGACGTGAACCCCAACCAGGTCGGCATCTCCCCCGTTCCCAAGGGCCCCGACGGCCACCGCGGCAGCGAGATCAATGCCACGATGATGGGCATCAACGCTACCATCAAGGACCCGAAGATCCGCGACCTGGCCTGGGAGTATATCCGCTTCTTCGCCTCCATGGAGGCGCGCAAGATCCGCACCAGGACTTTCGTCGAGGCGGGCTTCGCCAAGTATATCCAGCCCAAGTGGCTGACCATGTTCGGCTACAGCGAGTACCTGCGCGATGTGCCCAAGGGCTGGGCCGAGACCCTCGATGTGGCCATCCATGACAGCCGCCCCGAGCCGTTCGGCAAGAACTGCCAGCTCATCTACCGCGAGATGCAGTACCCCCTCGATGAGGCCATCGCCGAGGACAACCCGGACATCCCGACGATCCTCAAGAAGAACGTCGAGGCCACGAACATCAAGCTGATGGGGCGCATCCCGCCGGCGATCAAGCACAAGCGGGACATCATCACGACCATCGCTGTCATCCTCATGGCGGCTGCCTTCATCCTGCTGATGCGGGCCAGCCTGGGGCACTACTCGCGGCAGATCTCCGAGACCAAGTCCGGCGCGCACACCCAGACCGTGGGCGGCCACAAGCGCAAGAAGTTCATCTACGCCTGGATCGTCATGGCCCCCGCCCTGGCCTCGATCGCGTTGTGGCAATACTACCCGCTGGTGGTCGGTTCGGCGATGGCCTTCCAGGACTACAAGATCCTGCTCGGGTCGCACCTGGTGGGGATCAGCAACTTCAGCCAGGCGTTCTTTGACGTGGACTTCTGGCTGACGATGCTGCGGACCGTGCAGTATGCAGGCCTGGCGCTCATCCTGGGCTTCGGCGCCCCGATTGTGCTGGCGCTGCTGCTGCACGAAGTGCCCAAGGGCAAGATGTTCTACCGCGTCATCTTCTACCTGCCGGCCGTCACCGTCGGCGTCGTCATCTACATGCTGTGGAAGCAGTTCTACGACCCGAGCCCGCAGGGGATGCTCAACCAGGTGCTGGGCTTCATGCACATCGCGCCGCAGAAGTTCCTGCAGGACGCCTCCCACCCGCTCAACTGGGTGGGGCTGCCCGCCATCGCCATGATCTCGGTCATCCTGCCGCAGATCTGGGCGGGCGTCGGTCCCGGCTGCATCATCTACCTGGCCGCCCTGCAGTCCATCCCCGAGGACATCTACGAGGCGGCGGACCTGGACGGCTGCGGCTTCTGGGGCAAGTTCTGGCGCATCACGATCCCCTATCTGAAGGCCCTCATCATCATCAACTTCGTGGGCGCCTTCATCGGGGCGTTCCGGGCCTTTGAGCCCATCTTCATCATGACCGCCGGCGGCCCGGCCAAGCAGACCACTGTGCTGGGCCTGGAAATCTGGTTCAACGCCTACGTGTACCTCAAGTACGGCTTCGCGGTCTCGATGGCGTGGGTGCTGGGGTCGCTCCTGATCGGCTTCACGGTCATGCAGTTGCGCATCCTGTCGCGGTTGCAGTTCCGCACCGCCCAGGCGAAGTAGTTGGGAGTTGGGAGCTCGCGGTCGGTGACCGCTCGTACAGTGTGCGTGGGTGCGGTTGTCGTCTCGTCCTGATGTGCGCCGTGTAGGAGCGGTCACCGACCGCGACCATGCCGTGCCGTTTCTCTGATCTCGACCAACACAGTCGGAGCCAGTTCATGCCACATATCGCTCGCGTGGGCCGCCGTGCCCTCCATACCCGTCTGCTGATCCTGTCCATCTACGTGGCCCTGTCGCTGGGTGGCGTCACTATGGTGGTGCCCTTCTGGCTGATGCTCAGCACCTCGGTGACGAGCAACGTCGACTCGCACGACTACACCCTGGTGCCCAAGTACCTCGTGGATGATGAGGCCCTCTACCAGAAGTACACTGAGAGCGCCTACAACGAGGACTCCAAGCTCTACAACTACGCCAATGCGGGCCAGGACATCGGTGACTTCCGCGATGTCAAGAAGCCGGCGCAGGTCAACGAGCAACTTGTGAAGGACTACGACGGGTGGAAGGCGAGCCTGCCCCAGGACTTCACCATCACCCTCCACGGCTACTCGGTCACCAAGCCCAAGATCAGCCTCATGGGCGCCCACCTGTACCAGAAGTTCCTGGCCGGGCGATACCATAACAGCATCCAGGAACTGAACCGGGCATACCGTGACGAGCGTGAGTATTTCGATCTGCAGGTCCCCAACGAGCAGTGGTACCTCCGCGTCTACCAGCCGATCCGCGACAACCGCTTCAGCGAGTTCATGGAGTTCAAGCGCGGCCTGCCCAGTTGGTACATCGCCCCGGCCCCGGTCGAGGGCACTTACGTCGAGTTCATCACCAACAAGTATGACGCCAAGGCCGAGACCTTCGCCAAGCGCTATGGCGACCCCACCATCAAGTCTCTGACGGACCTGACGCTCCCGGCCCGGATGCCCAAGAACGCCGCCTTTGCCGAAGACTGGGTGGACTACCTGCGCAAGGACGTGCCGTTCCACTTCGTCAAGATTGACCCGGCTGCCGCGGGGGCCTGGCACGCCTACCTGCGCAAGGCCTACTACAACAAACCGGACCTGTACAACAAGGTCCACAAGGATGACGAGGGCGTCAAGCCCATCGCCGACCTGGCCCAGGTGCCGCTGCCGGACAAGTGCCCCACCACTCTGGCCGGGGTTGCGGACTGGCGTGGCTTCATTGAGAAGGACACGGCCGAGGGCGGGGTAGACCCCAAGTATGTCTCCATGGACACGCCCCAGATCCGCTACCGTGAGTGGCTGCGCAGCAAGTTCGGTGACATCGCCAAGATGAACGCGGCCTACGGCACCAGCTACACCAGTTTCGACCGCGTCCAGATCCCCTCGCGCGAGGCGGACTGGAACTACATGATGGTCAACAAGAAGCTGGTGCGGCACGACTTCCTGGTGCGCAACTACCGCGACGTCGGGGCCTACATCGCCGTCCACGGCCGCGCCCTGTGGGTCACGCTGATCCTGGTGTGCTCCACCGTCGTGCTGACCCTCACGGTCAACCCGCTGGCCGCCTACGCCCTGTCGCGGTTCAACCTGCCCTCGACCTACAAGATCCTGCTCTTCTGCCTGGCGACGATGGCCTTCCCGGGTGAAGTGACGGCCATCCCCAACTTCCTGCTGATGAAGAAGCTCCACCTGCTCAACAGCCTCTGGGCGCTGATCCTCCCGGGCATGGCGGGTGGCTTTGCCATCTTCCTACTCAAGGGGTTCTTCGACAGCCTCCCGCAGGAGCTGTATGAGGCGGCGGAGATTGACGGGGCCAACGAGTTCCAGATGTTCACCAAGATCTGCCTGCCGATGTCCACGCCGGTGCTGGCGGTCATCGGTCTGGGCGCCTTCACAGGCGCCTATGGCTCGTTCATGTGGGCCTTCGTGGTCTGTCCGGACAAGAACTGGTGGACGCTGATGGTGTGGCTGCAACAGATGCAGTCGTGGGCGCCCCAGTCCATGATCTTTGCCGCACTGGTGCTGGCGGCCATCCCCACCTTGCTGGTGTTCATTCTTGCGCAAAACGTGATAATGAGAGGCGTGATCATCCCCACCGAGAAGTGATAAGAGCGCTCAATGTTGGCTTGGTGACAGCCGATAGGTTCTGCCGAGGGCAGAACTGCCACAACACCTGGTCAGGCCGTTGGCCGCGTACGCGGCCCGTGGTGCGACCGCTGGAGACCCTGCCCCTCCTCCCGAAAGGAGATGTGCTCCATGTTGAGGCGTTCAGGCTTCACGCTCATTGAGTTGCTGGTGGTGATCGCGATCATTGCGATCCTGGCGGCGATCCTCTTCCCGGTCTTCGCCAAAGCCCGGGAGAAGGCCCGCCAGGCGAGCTGCCTGTCCAATGTCAAGCAGTTCAACGTGGCGATTCTCAGCTACGCACAGGACTATGACGAGACGCTGCCGATGAGCACGACGCTCACCGGCAGTGGGGCCATGACGCTAGCGGACATGGTGCAGCCGTACTGCAAGAACCAGCAGATCATCTTCTGCCCCAGCGACAGGACCGGGGCCGTGGAGATTGCCAACGTCTTCGACTTCTTCGGCGTGCCGCAGATAGTGGGCGGGATCGCCCGCATGAGCTACACCTGCAACTACCTGTGTCTGGTGTCGCTCGTGGACAACCCGACGCTGACCGTGGTGTCGCTGGGCGAGGTGCAGTACCCGGCCGAGTGCCCGATGGTCTACGACGGCATCTGGAACACGAGCATGTTGCCCGGCCCGGCCTACCCGCAGAACCGCCACAATCAGGGCGTCAACCTCGGGTACGTGGACGGGCACGCCAAGTGGGTCGGCAACAAGCCCGACTACACGTTCTTCTTCCGCGACCCGAGGACCTGAGGGCTCGCGGGCAGGTGTGACAGAGTGAAGTAGAGGGGCGGACTGGCGCCCCACAGACTACGGGCTGCCCACACCGGGCAGCCCGTGAGGCATTGCTGCCTGGGACAGTGATCTTGGTGCGTCCGGCTCATCTACAGATTGACCTCTCCGCGATCCGACATAACCTGGGTGAGGTACGCCGGATCGTCGGCCCCGACGTCGCCATCATCGCCGTGGTGAAAGCCGATGCCTACGGCCATGGCGCCCTCCGGGTCAGCCGCGTGGCGCTGGAGAGCGGGGCGGCGATGCTTGCGGTGGCCCTCCTGGAGGAGGGCGTCCAGCTCCGCGCCGCCGGCCTCCTGGCGCCGATCCTCGTCATGGGCGCGATGCTCCCCGAGCAGGCGGAAGACCTCGTCGCGTGGAACCTGACTCCCAGTGTCATGGGCGTGGAACTGGCCACGGCGCTGTCGGAGGCGGCCGTGGCGGCCGGCGTGGAGCGTGCCTGCCATCTGAAGGTGGACACAGGCATGTGCCGGCTGGGCGTGCGGTGCGACACCCTGGCAGAGGTGCTGCCGCAGCTCGCAGCCCTGCCCGGCCTGCGCTGGGAAGGCATCTTCTCGCACCTGGCCGACCCGACCGACAATGCCGAGGCCACCGACAAGCAGATCGCCCGCTTCGCCGCGGCCGTGAGCCAGGCCCAAGGCGTCCTGGGGCCTCTGCCCTATCGCCACCTGTCCGGCAGCGGCGGCATCTGCCTGCATCCGGGCGGCATCTTCACAGCCGTCCGCCCCGGTGAGATGATGTACGGGCTCGTCGCCGGCGTGCCCGAGACGCTGCAGCGCGGCCTGCGCGAGGCCATGTCGCTCCACACGCGCGTGGCCTTCCTCAAGGCGGTGCGGGCAGGCGAGCGGGCCAGCTACGGCGGCACCTGGGAGGCGCCACGTGACACGACGCTGGCAGTGGTGCCCATCGGCTACGCCGATGGCTACCCGCGCTCGCTCAGCGGTGTTGCGGAGGTGCTGATCGGCGGGCGGCGTCGGCCTCTGGTCGGGCGGGTGTGCATGGACTGCGCCCTGGCCGACGTCGGGCCTGAACCCGACTGCGCGGTCGGCGACGAAGTCGTCGTGTTCGGGCGCCAGGGCGAGGCGGAGGTTCGCATCTCCGAGATCAGCGCCCTGGGTCGGACGATCAATCAGGAGATCGTGGCGCGCATGGGCGCGCGCCTTCCCCGCGTCTACCTGGATGCGTAGGGCGTGGGAGCGGTCACCGACCGCGACGGTCGCGGTCGGTGACCGCTCCCACACCCTACGTCGACCAACGAGGCTAACATGGATTCCGTCATCGTGAGGGCCCCGGCGACCACCGCCAACCTGGGCCCCGGCTTCGATAGCCTGGGCCTGGCGCTCGACCTGCATAACGAGATCGAGCTGGCGCTGGCCGACGAGACCACCGTGGAGATCGAGGGCGAGGGCGCTGACAGCCTGCCCCGCGATGCCTCGCACCTGGTCCTGCACAGCGCCGGGGTCCTGGCGCAGGAGACTGGCGTACCCGTCCCGGGCTGGCGACTGCGACAGCGCAATGCCATTCCCCTGGCCCGCGGGCTGGGCAGCAGTTCTGCGGCCATCGTGGCCGGCCTCGTGGCCGCCAACGGGCTCCTGGAGCTGGGGTTGTCGCGCGAGGACTTGCTGGAGACGGCGGCGAAGATCGAGGGGCACCCGGACAACGTCGCCCCGGCGCTGTATGGCGGGTTGACGGTCTGCTGCCTGAGCGAGCGCCTGTGCTGCCTGCCCCTGCCCCCTCCGGCGCTGAAGGTCGTCGTGGCCATCCCGGACTTCGAGGTCAGCACCGAGGCCGCGCGTAAGGTCATGCCCAAGCAGATCCCGCACGGCGATGCCGTGCACAATGTGGCGCACGTGGCGATGACGTTGGCCGCCTTCCTCGACGGCCGCTATGAGTTCCTGGCCTGCGGGATGCAGGACCGTCTGCACGAGCCGTACCGCGCGCACCTGGTGCCGGGCTTCGAGCGCGTGCGCGAGGCGGCGCTGTGCTCCGGTGCCTACGCGGTGTGCCTCAGCGGCTCCGGCCCGACCATGGCAGCCTTCGCCGATCACTATGAGAGCGACATTGCCGCCGTGATGTGCCAGACGTTCCTGGAAGCCGGCGTACAGGCGAAGGCACTGATCCTCAAGCCCACCGACGCCGGCGCGCACGTCGTCAGTGGTTAGGCACCACCACGCCAACATGAGGTCGGGTGTGGGAGCGGTCACCGACCGCGACCATGCCGGTAATGTGAGGCCGGTGGGAGCGGTCACCCACCGCGATCGGTCGCGGTCGGTGACCGCTCCTACACCCGCTGCCAGACTCTAGTACCTGGGATGTGATTCGATGTCCGAGATCAGTTGTCAGGCCATTGCCGAGAAGATCGAGAGCTACCGCGACGAGGCGCTGCGGTGGCTCATGGAGACGATCCCGTTCCGCAGCGTCCAGGGCTTCGAGCAGGAGCAGCAGGCCTACTGGAAGGACCTGTTGGGCAGCCTGGGGCTTCCGGCCGAGTACCGCGAAATCCCCGACAGCATCATGGACGACCCCGACTACTGCCACAATGAGGAAGAGCGCAGCTACGAGGGTCGGTACAACCTGCTAAGCGTGCAGAAGGGCAGCGGCAACGGGCGCAGCCTCATTATCCAGAGTCACTCCGATGTCGTCCCCGCCGATGACTGGGACGGCTTCACCCCCAAGTGGGATGGAGAGTACGTCTGGGGCCGTGGGGCCACGGACTGCAAGGGCTGCCAGATCTCCGGCCTCCTGGCCCTGCGCGCACTCAAGGAGCTGGGCTACCAGCCCGCCGGCGACATCGAGCTGCAGCTCGTCATCGAGGAGGAGCCCGGCGGCAACGGCGCGCTGGCGCTGATCCGCCAGGGCTGCAAGGCCGACGCCTGTGTCGTCATCGAGGCCTCCGACCTCAACGTCTTTCCGGCCAACCGGGGAGCGGTGTGGTTCACCGCCAAGACTACCGGCATCTCGACCCACATGGGCCGCCGCCACGAGGGCGTCAACGCCATCGAGAAGATGATGGAAGCCATCCGGTGGATGCTCGTGTACGAGAACGAGCTGATCGCCGAGAGCCGCGGCAACCCGCTGTTCGACCGCTATGAGAACCCGGTGCAGATCTGCATCGGCATGATCCACAGCGGCCAGTGGCCCTCCAAGGTGCCCGATGAGTGCGTCCTGGAAGGTGGCGTGGGCTTCCTGCCGAACAAGAGCATTGCCCAGGTGCGCGCCGAACTCCAAGCCGCGGTCATGCGCAGCGACGATGAGTGGCTCAAGACGCACTTCGAGCTGTCGTACCCGAAGCTGAAGAAGGACGCGTACGAGATTGACCCGAAGCACCCGTTCGTGACGACGCTGCACGGCGCCATCACCGAATGTGGCCGGTCGAGTGACGTCTACGGCTGGAACGTCTCGTGCGATGCCGCCCTGTACGCCAAGATGGCGGGCATTCCGACGGTCGTCTTCGGCCCCTCGGACATTCGCGAGGCCCACGGCCGCGACGAGAAGGTCAAGTTCCAGGACGTGCTGGACGCAG
Source organism: bacterium (assembly GCA_021372615.1). Taxonomy (NCBI): domain Bacteria; species bacterium. The sequence goes on from JAJFUB010000113.1 coordinate 24,708, forward strand.
CCAAGGGCCTGGCCCTGGCCATCCCGAGGTGGTGCGGCTAGACCGAACACGCGTTGGCCGGAGGTGCGCGCATGAGGTGCCCCGTACTCGCAGTGTTGGGATGCGTACTGCTACTCCTGGTGCTCAGCGCCGGCGCTTGCCTGGCCCAGGAGCAAGGCGAGGAGGCTGAGGGGGGCGTCTCGCCCTGGCACGACGGCGTGCACTACCTCGGCCTCGTCGGGGGTGGCCTGGCCGTCCTGGCGTTCCTGGGCGGGCTGGTCGTCTTCCTGGGCTTCGAGGCGCGCGGCAAGCGCTGGAACGACCCGGTGCGGCACAAGCTGCGCGCGCTGCACATCGTCCTGGGCGCCTCGGGCGCGCTGCTGTCGCTGGCGCACCATGTCGGCCGGCTCGTGCAGAACCACGAGTTGGCCTTCGAGACGAGCCCGCCCTTCCTGTGCGGCTACGGCTTCGCCTTGCTGCTCCTCTCCGGCGCCCTGCGCATGTGGACGCCGAAGGCCTGGCGCAAGGCCTGGCGCGTGTTCCCGTGGCTGCACCGGATCGGCTTTGTGGTCGCGTTGATCTACCTGTTCCGCCACGCGCGTTACCAGTGGCTGCAGTTCGAGGGCCGCCCGCACTAGCGCGTCGGCTGCTCACCAACAACCGAGATACTCAGGACCTCAGGGAGGCTGTTTGGCATGGCAAAGTGTCGCATTGGCATCATTGGCATCGGAACGTTCGGCATCAACCACCTCCGCTGCTTCCGGCAGCTCGAGTACATCGGCGCGGCCGAGCTGGTCGCCGCCGCCGACCTCAACGAGCAACTGCTGGAGGAGCGCCGCCAAGAGTTCACCTTCAAGCCGTACAAAGACTACAAGGAGATGATCGAGAAGGAGAACCTGGACGGCGTCACCATCGTCACCCCGGACCCCTTCCATCATGACATCGTCATGCACTGCGCCGAGCAGGGCGTGCACATGCTGTGTGAGAAGCCGCTGGATGTGACGGTCGAGGGCTGCGTCAAGATGACCGAGGCCGCCGAGAAGGCCGGCGTGCTGCTGCAGGTGGACTTCCACAAGCGCTACGACGAGTACCACATCGCCATGAAGCAGAAGATTGACGCCGGCGATCTGGGCAAGATCCAGTACGGCTACAGCCACATGGAGGACCGCATCGAGGTCCCCAAGGACTGGTTCCCCGGCTGGGCGGGCAAGTCGTCACCGGGCTGGTTCCTGGGCATCCACTTCTTCGACCTGGCGCGCTTCCTGATGGGCGCCAACGGCGTCGCCGTCTGGGCCACGGGCTGCAAGGGCCGCCTGTCGGGCCTCGGCGTGGACACCTACGACTCGATCTCCTCCAAGGTCCTGTTCGACAATGGCGCCACAGTGGCGTTCGACAACTCGTGGATCCTGCCGTATGAGTTCGAGGCCGTCGTGAACCAGGGCATCCGCCTGGTCGGCGAGCTCGGGATGCTCGAATGCGACAGCCAGGACCGCGGCACGATCACCTGCTGCACCAATGACAAGCCGGGCATGCAGACCCACAACAAGAGCTTCCTGCGGCAGCGCTTCGACAAGCAGGGGCGGGAGATCTGGGACGGTTACGGCATGGAGTCCATCGCGGACTTCGCCTACAACCTCAACGTGCTGCTGGACGGCGGGAAGATCAGCGGCCTGGGCGCCTACCCGAGCGGCCAGGACGGCATCGAGGCCACGAAGATCGCCGCCGGCGTCCACAAGAGCCTGGAGACGGGCGGGATTGTGGAGCTGTAGGCGCTTCGCGCTTGCATCCGGTGGTCCTCGCGCGTACAATTGGCACGTGCAACCAACTGACGGGGGCGTGACATGAGCCTTGCAGTGGCGCTGGAAGGGGCTGACGGGATTGTCCTCGCGGCGGACAGCCGGGGAACCATCGGCGACCCCCGAGGCCTAACAGCTATCAATGACTTGCAGGTGAAGCTGTTCCGGCTGACGCGGTTCGCCGGAGTATGCACGTATGGCTCAGGCGAACTGGGCGCTGAAGTCTGCCACCAGTTACAGCGAGTGGTGAGTGCCGTTGACGAGGGGAACCAGTCCGTGGATGGCCTCGAAGCCGCTGTTAGGCAGACGGCTCGGAAGCTATACGACGACTGGTTCGAGAAGTACCCGCCCCCCAACCGCCCCACCCTTGGTTTGCTGCTGGGGGGGGTAACGAGTGCGGGCACGGCTAGGGCGGTGCTGTTCCCGAGCGAACTGGACTTCGCGCCGCATCCTGCAGTTACCGGGTTCATGGCAGGGGGGGTCCCCCAGTATGCGACTTATCTGGTGCATCGCTTCTACGACAAGAGCAAGCCTGTCACGGCACTGGCGAGTCTCGCCGAGTACATCATCAACGAGACGGCATCGCAGGATCCCAAGGTCGGCGGAGCTGTCAAGATTGCCCTGATCACTGCCGATAGGGGCTATGAGGAACTCTCCCCTCAGGCAGTAGAGAACATAAGGTGCCGTAACGAGTCCGCAAGTTCGGCATTGCGCGAGTCATTCTACAGGACGGGAGGTGACAACAGTGGCCTATAACGGACATAGCACCCCATCGCCCCGTGAGGGTATCGCTGCTACAATCAGCCAGCAGTTTACGCCTGACATCAGACGGGCCTTCGTGCCGTATATCCCACCGCCCGTGATCGCGCTCAGCCCGGGGCATTGCGCGCCGCCAAGCGCCAGCGAGGATGAACTCATCGACGGCATCATGGAGCGGCACATCGGTGCTTTCCGCCGCTTGGCCCGGCGGTGATCTCCCGCCATGGAGATCATGCCACCCGAGTTCGTCCACAAGATACACGATGCGGTGATTGAGCGGACCGGCGGAGCGCACGGGTGCATCAATCCTGTGTACGTTGAAACGGCAGTACAGCGCCCCCTGACGGCATTTGGGGGCGTTGAGCTTTTCCCTACTGTGTTCGCGAAGGCCGCAGCGATCGCTCACTCGATCGCTACAACCCATCCATTCGCAGACGGGAACAAGCGGACAGCGCTATTCTGTGCAGCAGCGGTGCTGGCGCAGGCGGGAATGGTACTGATAGCAGACGATGAAGTACTCGAGCAGACAATGGTGGGGTTGGCCACGAGCCAGATGAGTCTGGCGGAGTTCGCTGCCTTTCTTGAGCAGCATGCGGTGTAGCCCTCGCGCAGTCGAGGCACACGTCAGCGCCGCACCAGTACCCGACCGGCATACGCAGGTCTCTCCCCCACTCACGACGAACCAAGGGGCGCACCCATCCGGTGCGCCCCTGTTGCTTTCCCGGAGGCTGGCATGCCCTGCAGTGATGGCGTCTTCTCGGTTGACTGGTCGCGCTATCGCCTGGTGGACCTCTCGTACACGGTTGCGCCCCCCGGCACCGACGAGCGCCCCTTCATCACCGAGCGCGGCCTGCTGGCTGACGACAGCTTCATGCACCATGTGCGCACGCACACCCACGTGGGCACCCATGTGGAGGCCCCGGCGCACTTCTTCGAGGGCGGACGCACCGTCGTGGACTTCCCGCTCGAGAGCTTCCTGGGCCGCGCCGTGCTGCTGAGCGTGCCCGTGGCCGCCGACTGCGCCCCGCTGACCGCCGCCGACTGTGAGCGTCTTCTCGGCGGTCTCATGCAGCCGGGCGACATCGTCCTGTGCCGCAACGCGGACATGCCGAGCCGTACGGCGCCGCAGACTGCGTGGCCTTCGCTGGCAGCCGAGTCCGCGCAGTGGCTGGCGGACCGGCAGGCCAAACTGGTCGGCTTCGACAACTACTTCCGGTTAGGGCGGGACATCCCCGAGGTCCGGCAGGTCCACGACATCCTGCTCTCGCGCGACATCTGCCTCATCGAGTTCCTCGACAACCTCGACGCTCTGACGCAACCTGTCTTCACCTTCATGTGCCTGCCCTTCAGGGCCGCCACCGACAGCGCCTGGGGCCGGGCCGTAGCCATCGAGCGGCGCTGAACATGGCGGAGTCACGACCAGCGAACCACCGGCTTGGCGAGGTCGCCGATCTCTTCTCGCAGCCCGACATCCTCGAGGAGATGCAGGCGCGCATGGGTCTGGGCTTGCGCGCATGGGAAGAGGCGGTCATCGCCGCCCACTTCCCCCCCACCGGCCGCCTGCTGGACGTGGGCTGCGGACCCGGCCGCGAAGCCATTGCCCTGGCCCAGCGCGGCTATGAGGTCGTCGCGGTGGACGTGTCCGCGGCGGAGCTTGAGCGGGCGCGCAGCAATGCCGCAGCCGCAGGCGTAACGCTGGAACTGGTGTTGGTGGATGGCCTGAAGATGCCGGCCGGCCCTTACGACGTGGCTGTGCTCTGGGTGCAGGTGCTGGGCAACATGCACTCCTACGAGGACCAACTGGCTCTCCTGGAGAGCTGCTATGGCGTACTGAAGCCCGGAGGCATCATCTCCGCTTCGGGGCACAACCGCGAGTTCTGCCAGGCGGAGTGGCACAGCCAGATGGAGGGCGATTGGTTCTACCCGTGGGGACTGGGCGGGTTCAGATACGCCACCTTCACCCCTGAGACTCTAGAGCGCCCGGTGCGCGCGGCAGGCTTCGAGGTCATCCACACGGAGGTACCAGCAAGTCTCGCCGCAATCATGCACACCATCGGCAGGAGGTCTGACGAAGCTCACGCGTGACAACAAGACCATCGCCGCCCAGGTCGGCTACGGGATGCTCGGCACCGATGCCGTCGCCGGCACCATGTGGGACCCGCAACGCAACAGCTTGAGCGGCGGGGTCCGTCACGCACGACGCGACACCCGCTGCCGCGATGCGTCGCTACATATGCGGACTTCAGTAGACCCCCTGGCTCAGTCGTGCTCGATCCCGAGCGTATCGAGCGACTCGCGCATGAACCGCCGCTTGGCGGCGGTCGCCTCGGGGTCGCCCGGCGTATCCCAGATCTCATCCAGTCGGGCCATCGCCTCAGCCGCGAGCCGCCCTCGCTCACGGTACTCGAGCAGCGCCCAGCCCGCTGCCATGGTCGTGCGCGCCATGGCAGCGGGGTGAGCTTTCAGTGCGCCTGAGGGGCAGCATGCGTCTATGGTTTCATTGCCATAGGAGGCCAGGATGGCGTAGGCCTTCGCGGCCTGGGGCACGTTGTCCTCGATCAGCTCCCGCGTCCGCAGAAACAGCGGTACATTGGCGGTGTATGCCACGGGGGGCACGTCCGTTCGCACCCGGAAGAGCGTCGGGTGGTCCCGCATCTGCTGGGTGATGTTCATCTCGTTCATCTCGACGGTGATGAACCCGGGCGCGCCGTCGATGGGAGTGCCCGGCTGATGGAAGCCCCAGTGCGCGTCTTCTCCCTGGCCCTTGAGCATCAGGTCGGGGCCGTGGGCGAGCAGGAGCTCGGTGTATCGCTGGCAGGCTGCGCTGGCCTCCCCCAGGTCGGGCTGGAACAAGTGCACCCTGTCCGCGACATACCACTCAGCCAGGTGCGCGAAGAGGTGATGGGTGAGCAGGAACCGGAACGAGGCCTGATGGTGGGCCGGCAGGAGGTAGTCGTCGAACTGGAAGAAGTGGGTGCGACCGATCGCCTGCTGCAGTTCCCGGGACACCCGCGCCAGCCCGACATAGGCCTCGTAGAACGGGAAGGCCGACGGCGCCGCCATCAGTTGCAGGCTAGTCTCGCCGCGCTCAGCTACGAGGCGGCATTGTTCCGTCGCGATGGCCAAAGCCGAAGCCAGCCCCATCTCCTCGGCCGTCTCATAGATCGCGACCTGAAGTGTCCCGGCCGGAACGATGGCGGTCGGCTGTGGGGCGTGTACGGCGTATGCGGGATCAGTGGTAGGCATCCGGACCTCTCTCCTGGACCAGCCGCCAGCGACGGCGACAGCGTTAGGCCGGAGTTCGCCTGCCACCCGACCGGAACCTGCCTGACGGGCTGCGGCGGAATCGGCCCTGCAACCACTTCACAGTTCGGGGGCGAAGGGCTATAATGTGGCCCAAGCAGGCCAAGGAGGAGAAACGCACCATGCGGTTGTGCCTCTTGCTGAGCCCTATCGTCTTGACAATCGCGGCTGTCGCCTGCGCGGCGCCTGCGGGGCCACTTGTGGCCGGGACGGCTCCGGCCGGCGGGGGAGCGCTCTCGGCTGACGTCGTCGCCGGAGTGCACTGCCCGGATGACGTGTCGGTGTTGGCCACGATGCCGCCGGCCATTCCACCGACGATGCCGAACTACACGGCGCCGTATGACGAATGGCCGGACCCGGCGCTGGTGCCGGGCCGCCGCCCCGCCATGACGGCCGACATCTGCACCATCACATCACGTCGTCGCGGGACGCCCCACGCGACACCCATATGACCGACCACCGGTAGACCCATACTGTAGGTATGGGCTCGCGCCGCAAATGCCGCAGCCGCGGATTCGGGATCCGCGGGTTGTGTGTTACGTGGGCCTGCCTTGACCGGCGCGGCCCTCGTAATGTGAATCAGGAAGGGTCATGCTGCCCTTCTGCGAGATGGAAGTGAGCCAGATGCCCAAGATCGTTACCGAGTTGCCCGGCCCGAAGTCACAGGCCTACCTCGCCAAGTCGCGCCAGTACGAGCCCCAGTCCATGAGCGATCAGGTCCCCCTGGTGTGGGACCATGCCGAGGGCGTCCACATCTGGGACGTGGATGGCAATGAGTTCCTCGACTGGACCAGCGGCGTGCTGGTTACCAACGTCGGCCACTCGCACCCCAAGTACGTGGCCGAGGTGCAAGATCAGGCCGCCAAGCTCATCAACTGCTATGACTTCCTGTCCCAGCCGCGCGCGGACCTGGCTGAGAAGCTCGTCGCGATCACCCCGCCCCACCTGGATCGCTGCTTCCTCGTCACGACCGGGACTGACGCCACCGAGGCGGCCATGCGCATGGCCCGCCGCGCCTCCGACGGCTGGGAGATCATCGCCTTCCACAACGCCTTCCACGGCCGCACCTATGGCGCCGCCTCCGCCGGCGGTTCTGCGGGAGTGAAGAACGGCTTCGGGCCCATGCTGCCCGGCTTCATCCACGCCCCGTTCCCCTACTGCTACCGCTGCCAGTTCGGCCGCTGCCTGGAAGAGTGCGACACCTTCTGCCTCAAGTACCTGGACTACCTCATCAGCAAGGAGTCCTGCGGCGAGTTGTGCGCGGTCATTACCGAGCCCTATCAGGGCGGCGGCGGCTCGATCATCCCGCCCAAGGGCTACTTCGAGGGCCTCGACAAGTGGGCCAAGGACCGCGGTCTCATCTTCATCTTCGATGAGGTGCAGTCGTCCTTCGGGCGCACCGGCAAGATGTTCGCCTTCGAGCACTACGACATCAAGCCCGACCTCGTGACGCTCGGCAAGGGCCTCGGCAGTGGCGTGCCGTGCTCGGCGGTCATGGGCACCAGCGCCATCATGGACATCCTGCCCCCCGGCAGCATGGGCAGCACCAATGGCGGCAACCCGCTCTCCTCGCGCGCGGCGCTCACCGCCATCGGCATCATCGAGGAGGAGAAGCTGGTGGCCAACGCCGCGAGGATGGGCGAACTGTTTGGCGCCCGCTTCCAAGCCATCCAGAAGAAGCACGAGCAACTGGGCGACATCCGCGGCATGGGCCTCGTCTGGGGTCTGGAGCTGGTGACGGACGCGAAGTCCAGGACCCCGGATGCCGAGTTAACCCGCCGCGTCATTGACAACGCCTTCCAGCGCGGCCTGTGTGTGATCGCGCCCATCGGCGTCCACAAGAACGTCGTCCGCGTGGCCCCGCCGCTGGTCATCTCCGAGGCCGACGCGAATGAGTCACTGGACCTCTTCGAGGCGGCCTTCGAGGCGGCGCTGCAGTAGCCCTGCTCGGCAGCACGGTTGCGAACGCGGGGCGCGGCACTCAGCCGTGCCCCGCTTGACTCCCGAGCCGGCACGGAATACGATTTGCATGGAGGGAAGGAGCGGATGGTGTCTCCCATGGCGACCGCAACAACAATGAGTGCACGGGTGGAGGGCGGGCGACTGGTACTGCCGCCGGAGGCCCTGGACGAACTCGGCGTACACGACGGCGAGATGGTGCAGGTTGTCATCAGCGCCGAGGGTCTCACGATCCGCAGACCCCGGCGCCGCGACCTGAGCAAGTTCGTGGGTATTGCGCGGACGGAGGGTCTTCCCCGCACGACCGACGAGTACATGCGCGAGATCAGGCCCCGATGACCTACGCCCTCGACACTTCGGTGCTCCTGGACGTGTTCATGAACGATCCGACCTGGGTGGGGCCGTCGCAGCGCCTGCTAGAGAGCTTTGGGCCCGACGATGTGGCTATCGTCTGCCCTGAGGTCTACGCCGAGTTGGTGCCGTATTTCCCTCTGCCGGGCTCCCTGGACGTCCACCTGCGGCAACTATCCATAAACGTCATCCCTACCGATGAGCAGGTCGCCCGTGTGGCCGGTCCCCTGTGGGCCCGCTATCGTCGCGCCGGAGGCCCTCGCACCCGCATCGTCACCGACTTCATCGTGGCGGCCCATGCCCTCGTCCACGCGGACGCGCTCGTGACCCGTGACGACGGCTTCTCTCGCCAGCACTTCGCGGAGCTGCAGGTCATCGCCCCTGCGCCGCCGGACGACGCTCCGGCACACTGATCACCCCTCAGGTGCATTCCCATGGCTGCCTCACCCGCTGCCCTTGCCGACTTGCTCAACGCCGCCTATGCCGAATCCCGCGCGCTGCCACGCCTGGTGGCCTGGCCGGTGGAACGGCCGCTCCTGACCACCGATGACGTCCTGAAGGCGCGCGAGCACACGCCCGACGAGTTCGTCGTCGAGCGCGATGGTCGCGTTGTCAGTGGTGTGGCCGCCAGAGCCGGCCAGGACGGCACCGGCTACGTGGCCTGGTTCGTCACCCACCCTGACCACCGCCGCCAGGGCCTCGCCAGCGACTGCCTGCAGCGCGCCCTTGGCTTCCTCCGGGCGCAGGGCTGCAGCAAGGTCCAGACCGCCGCCTTCGTGGACTCCCGCGTCACCTCCGCCTGCGCCTTCCTGGAGCACCACGGCTTCACCGTCCGCGACCCTGAGCACCAGAACATCGTCATGCAGATTGACATGACGCAGTACGAGCCGGCGCCCATCGCGATGCCCGAGGGCTACCACATCGAGCCACTCCAGCCCGAGTGGGTGCCACAGTGGCTGCAGGTCAAGGACCGCGTCTTCGGCGGGACGAGCGCGCCCGACTGGTTCGAGAAGACGTTCAGCCACCGCTGGGACTTCGAGTGGGAGGGTTGGATGACGCTATGGCGCGGCGACGAGATGATCGGCATCTCGGGTGCGGACCTGTTCCGCGACCCCGCCCACCGTGAACACTACAGCGGGGCGCAGATCGAGTACGTGGGGATGGTGGAGGGCCACCGGGGCCTGCGTCTGGGCGAGATCATCGTGCGCGCCTGCCTGGACTACATCAAGGCGCGCGACCTCCCCTGCCAGCTCATCACCCAGCGGTTCCGTGTCCCGGCGGTTACGCTGTACGAGAAGCTCGGCTTCCGTTTCCAGCGCGAGAACCGCACGTACGAGAAGACGCTGTAGGCCATGAAGCCCCGCGAACTTGGCGTCCAGAGGCTCTTCGCCCGCATCGCGCCCCACTACGATCTGCTGAATACCATCATCAGCTTCGGGCTGCACAGCGGCTGGCGGCGGCACACGCTGCGCCTCCTGGCGCCGCGGCCGGGGGACCTGTGCCTCGATGTCGCGTCCGGCACGGGCGACTTCGCGGTGCGACTGGCGCGGCTGGGCGCGCGACCGGTGGCTCTGGACATGACGCTGGAGATGCTCGCCGTCGCACGGCAACGGGCGCCCGGGCTATGGATCGTCGCCGGCGATGCCTTCGCGCTGCCCTTCCCCGACGCCACCTTCGACTGCCTCACTGCCGGCTTCGGCTTCCGCCACGCGCGCGAGGACCTGCCGCTGATCCTGGCCGAGCTGCGGCGGGCGCTCAAGCCCGGCGGCCGTTGCGCCTGTCTCGAGCTGTCCCATCCCCCGCAGCGCCTGTGGCGCTGGCTGACCGGCCTGTACATCCGGATGCTCCTGCCGATCATCGGCAGCTGCGTGGACCGCGACGCCTACCAGTACCTCAGCGCCTCGCTGCAGGGTTACCCCAATGCCGAGCAGTTGGCCGATCTCTTCGCCCAGGCCGGCTTCGACCATTGCACCTACGAGCTGCTGGCCGGCGGCGTGGCGGCCATTCACGTGGCCTCGGTCGCCGACCTGCCGGGAACGTGAGCCGCCCCCGCGGCGTTCTTGTCAGTATCCACAGCGCTACTCATGTGGTACTGATCTCTGCATGGATACAGCCCTTCGAACCGCATACCCCGGTGATACGCCGGGCATGGCGCACGTCTACCTGGCTGCCTTCCCCGACAGCATACGCCACTTCTTTGCGGATCGTCCGCCGCAGCCGCAGGCGGTCGCCGACCTGCTGCTCGTCCCCCTGCTGGCCGAGCCCGGGTGCGGCTGGGTGGCCGAGGCGCATGGCTCGGTCGTGGGCTACTGCCTGGCGCCCGCCCATGTCAGCAGGCTGCCGGGCGTCCTGTGGCGCGGCCACCTGTCGCGCATGTTGGGCCGTTGGCTGGCGGGGGCGTACGGGGTCGGCCTGCCGGCGGCCGCTCGGCTCGCGCGCAACTCGCTGACCCTCTCGCGCCGCGACCCCCACCATGTCGAGGCTCACATTCTGTCTCTGGCCGTCCACCCGGACTGGCAGGGACGCGGCCTGGGACGGGAGCTGCTGCAGCGCAGCCTCGAGAGCCTGGAGCGACGGGGCGCGCGGCGGGTGCGCCTGGAAGTCCGGCCGGACAATGCCGCGGCCATCCGCCTGTACGAGAAGCTCGGCTTCGTCGCGGTGGGCCACACCCACGACTCGCAGGGCGAGTGGTCCATCATGATCCGCGAGGGGGAGACATGACCGGGCGCTGGCGGTCCGTGTCGGGCGTTCCGCTCCGGCGGCTGCTGCTGCTGGCGGCAGGCGTGTGCCTGATCGTCTACCTGGCGCTCGTGGTGAAGGCCGTTCTCTGGCCGGTGCGCGGCGAGCTGCGCGACTTCCCCCTCCCCCGGCAGGGCGAGCCGCTGCTGGTCATTGCGCCCCACGAGGACGACGAGACCCTTGGGTGCGGAATCACGATACGCGATGCGGTCGCCCGCGGCGTGCCGGTATGGGTCTGTCTCCTGACCTGCGGCGAAGGCGAGGAGTTGGGCACCGCGTGGGTCGCCAAGCGCCCCCGGCCCTCGGCGGCCCAGTTCGTGCGCCTGGGGCAGATCCGCCAGCGGGAGAGCCTGCGCGCCCTGGCCAGCGTCGGCGTGCCCCAGGACCATGTCATCTTCCTGGGCTACCCCAACATGGGCCTGCGCTGGATGTGGTCGGCGCGCTACTGGAGTCCGCACAGCCTGTGGACAAGCCCGTTCACGAAGACCGACCATTCCCCCTTCGACAACAGCCTAACCCCGCAGGCCCCCTTCTGCGGGGCGTCGGCGCTGCGCGACGTCGAGGCGGTGATCGCCCGCGTTCGGCCGCGCTACCTCCTGGCAACCCACCCCGCGGACACGCACCCCGACCACTGGGCGACGTACTGCTTCACGCGGCTGGCGCTCGAGGAGCTGCGGGCACGCAGCGTCGAGACGTGGCCGCGTGAGTGCCGTCTGTTCACCTACCTCGTGCACCGGCGGGGCTGGCCGGCGCCCTGGGGCTACTATCCGGAGCTGCGCCTGGCGCCTCCGCGGGCGCTGGCGGACCTGCCGATCAACGAGTGGCACAGTCGAGACCTGACACGCGACGAGACGCGCGCCAAGAACCGCATGATCCTGACCTACCGCAGTCAGGCGGCGGCCTATGACCTGCTGCTGCGCGCCTTCGCCCGCCGCAATGAGCTGTTCGCAACCATCAACGACGACCCGCAGGGATTCCTGCCGACCTGGCTGCAAGCTGATACGAGCCTGGAGCCGAGCGGAGAGACGGAGTACCTGCGCCGGCATCACGATGCCGACCTCGTCGGCGTCGAGGTGTCGCCCGCAGGGACGGCGCCCTCTGTAGCAGTGCACACGGCGGCCCCGCTGGCTCACGCACAACTGGAGGTGTCCCTCACCAGGGCGACGCCCGGACAGGTGCGGTGCGCCATGGTGCAGTTCTCGCCCGGGTCCGCCCCGCGCGCCTGGACCGCCACCGATGGCGACGGGCCGCGTGTCGCCGACACTGAGGTCCACATCGAGACCTCCGGCACGACCACCACCGTGTTTGTCCCCGCGGCCTGGGTCGGCCCCGGCCGCCTCATGGTTGACGTGATGACCGTGTCCCGTAACCGCCCCCTGGACCGCGCCATCACGCGGACCGCCGGCGAGACCTCCTCCGCGGCGGAGCAGCCGCCCGCGCGGGTTCCCGGACGAAACAGTAGAGAGTGACGCCATGCCTGATCCCGATCCCGCCGTAGCCGCTGCCGCCGGCGCGCCCCCCGCGACCGCGACGGACGCGCCGCCCCAGCGGCCTCCGCGCATGATGGCTCTGGATGTCTTCCGCGGCCTGACCATCCTGGGCATGCTGCTGGTCAACAACATCGCCCTGGACACCGCCACACCGGCCCAGTTGGTCCACGCCGGGTGGAACGCCGGCCTGACGTTCGCCGACCTGGTGTTCCCCTGGTTCCTGCTGGCGGTGGGGGTGGCCATCCCGTACTCGGCGGCCTCGGCCCGCCGCCGCCACATGCCTATCTGGCAGTACGACCTGAAGGTGCTCAGCCGCGCCGCCACGCTGGTGCTGCTGGGCTGCCTGATCGACTCGAGCATCGTCCGCGCCCCGTACTTCGACCTGGGTGTGCTGCAACTGATCGGGCTGGCCTACCTCGTGGCGGCGCTGCTGTATGAGCTGCCGGCCCTCCGTCGCGGCCTGCTGGCGGCGATGCTGCTGTCGGCGTACTGGGCGATCATCCGCTTCCTGCCGATCCCCGGCGCGGGCACCGGCCTCCTGACGCCCCAGACCAACATCATCAACCACCTCAACCAGACGTACCTGGCGCCCTTCCATCTCAACGGCTTGCTGTCGGTCATCCCCACGGGCGCCCTGGTGCTCATCGGCACGGCCCTCGGTGACGTCTTGCGCGGCGACCGCCTGCCCTCCCGCAAGGTCGCCCTCGTGCTCGGGGCCGGGGCGGTACTGGCGCTGGTGGGGATCATCTGGAGCCACGACCTGCCCTTCAACAAGCCGTTGTGGACGACGTCATATGTCCTGTACAGCTCGGGGCTGGGCGCTCTCCTGCTCGGGTTCCTGTACCTGATCCTGGACGTCAATGGCTGGCGCGCGTGGGCCTTGCCCCTGGTCGTCCTGGGCATGAACGCGATCTTCGTCTACGTCGTGCCGATCCTGGTGAAGGTCTACATCCTGCAGGTATGGACCTGGAAGCTGGCCGATGGCAGCCACCTGCCGCTCGGGGTCGCGTTCATGCACTACTGGTTCGAGGCGGCAGGTCGCATTGGCGGCGGCTGGGGGTATACTCTCTCATACATCGCCTTCTGGTGGCTGGTAGCGGCGTGGCTATACCGCAAGAAGATATTCCTGCGCGTGTGAGGTGCCATGATGCGAACGAGCGTGATGTGGGCTGTGTGTGTCGTGGTGGCATGTGTGTGGGGCGGGTGCAAGGAACCGGCTGTGTCAGCGCCGACGGAAGGCGCGCCCGCCGCCGGAGGCGCGGCCACCGCCGACGAGTACTGGGTCAACGCCCTGCACGAGGTGTATGTCAGCCCGGCGGAGCTGCAGGCTCAACATGAGACAGAGCGACGCCGCAACGTCCATCTGAACAAGATCATGCACGGCGACCGCGCCAGGCCGCAGATCGCCCTGACCTTCGACGACGGGCCACATCCTGACTGCACGCCGGGGATCCTCAAGGCGCTGGCCGACGCCCGCGCCCATGCCACCTTCTTCGTGGTCGGCGAGAAGGCAGAGCAGAACCCGGGCCTGGTCAAGGCCGAGGTGGACGCCGGTCATAGCGTGGGCAACCACACCTACCACCACGTCAATCTGACCAAGATCCCCCAGCGCCTGGTGGCAGTCGAAGTCCAGGCCTGTGGCGATGTGCTACAGCGCGCCACGGGCGTGAAGCCCCACCTGTTCCGCCCACCTGGTGGTGACTACGATCTGGAGGTGGCGACGACCGCCAACGCGCTGGGCTACACGCTGGTGTTGTGGACCGACGATCCGGCGGACTACGCCAATCCGCCGGCGCCGGTACTCATGGCGCGCACCCTCGACTGGGCTCACAACGGTGGGATCATCCTGATACACGACGGGGTCGCTGAGACGGTGAAGATGCTGCCGCAGTTGCTCAGCGACCTGCGTGCCCGGGGGTTCGAGTTCGTCACCATTGACCAGATGCTGCAGGAGCCCGGGCACGAGTGACGCCGAGCGGCGTTGCCTACTCCCGGGTCACCGTGATCGTGCAGTTGCCGTAGGTGTCCGACAGGTCAAGCTGCCCCCGCGTGTCGGCGGTCAGGACCGCTCGCGTCTGCCTGCCGCCCCCCCTCACCATGACCACATGCCGCGAGTTCGCCGGCACGGAGTAGGCCCCACTGGCCAGTATCATGCGTACGGACACGGCCTCGCCCCCCTGCAGCTCCAGTCCCCGGCGCATGGGCCGGACGATGCAGCCTGTGCCGGCGATCTCGAAGCTCACCTGCTGGGGGCCATACCCGCTCACGTCCACCGTCGCCTCACCGGTGTAGGGCTGGACGGTCAGCCCGGTGCGGTCCATCTGCCGCGTCTGCCCCGCCGGCACATCCGTCACCAGTGTGGCCGCTCCCGGCGCCAGGCCCTCTGCTCCGGGAGTGGCTGAGAAGTGTGACACACACCCGGCGTAGGCGTGGCTTCGTGCCGCCAGCGCTCGCAGCTCCGCCAGCACCGTCTGCCGCCCGGGGTTGAACACCGCCACTGCCTCCTCGCCGCCCCCGAAGTACGGCCCCGACTGCAGCAGCCCCGACTGCAGCAGCTCATAGGCGGCGCGCCGCCCCATCAGTTGCCCGTGCAGCACCTGGCTCAGCCCATCGGTGAGCGGCCAGTATTGCCACAGCGGGTGCGTAGCGAACAGGGCCAGGCCGCTCCCATACTGCTGGCCGACCAGGCCGGCGAACAGCGCTCGCTTCTCCGTGTCGAAGCGCACCGAGACCGTGGCCAACGGCACGGCGCCATCGGTCAGCAGCGCCTCGGTCGTCCATCCGCTGACGGGGTACTTGCGGGCCTCGGTAGCGGACGCCGTGGCCCCATGGCGCGGACTGAAGAGCCCCTGCGCCTTCAGCCCCCGCGGCCAGGGCGACAGCACCCGTGTCGCGTCCGCGGCCGTCAGGTCGCCGAGCCGCTCCCTCGGCTCCACTAACGCCAGGATGCCAAAGGCCCGGTGCAGCACCTCAGGAAGCAGCGTCCAGGCGCCGGTCTGGTACGCCCCCAGCCCCAGGTCCGCGACCAGTACCCCGCCCCGTCGCACGTAGTCCTCAAGCTGCCCGGCCTGCGGCGCAGGCAGATTCAGGCATGCCGGCGCCAGCAGGCAGCCATAGTTGTCCAGCTCGCGCTCCCTCAGGTCGCCGACCGACAGGTAGTCCACCACCCCGTACCGCGTGCCCAGGCGCAGGTCATACGCCAGGTTGCTCGGCTCGCCCACCAGGTAGTCCACCAGGTAGCCATAGACGGGCTGGCGGGTGACATCGAAGCCGGAGGCGTACGGGGAGTAGATGACGGCGGAGGTAGCCCGGGGGACCAGGTTGCACGGCACCCCCGCGGCGTCGTGGATCGCGTTCGTCAGACGCCGCCCGCGTTCGACGGAGCGCCGCTCCAGGTCGTACAGCGGCGCCAGCATCTCCCAGTCCTCGACCCCAAAGCCCACCGCCCCGTGCAAGGCGGCCACGTGCACCCAGTCGCGGAAACTGCCTGCCGTGTACGCCGTGCTGGTGTTCATCGGCACGCGGAAGGCCGGCAGGACGCTGAACTTGCCCCCGCGCCGGGCGATGTCCAGAGCCTGAGGGTTGTGGGCCTCCTGGTCATTCTCCAGCACGTCCGGCGGCATGGACACGCAGACGACATCATAGCCATTGGGGATCGAGAGCAGGCTGCGGTAGAGCGTCACGCGCCCGGTGAGGACCGGCCGGGTGGAGTCCTCCTGGCGGATGGCCTCCAACCACAGTTCCATCACACGCCGGTACGCGTCCGCCTCGTAGTCGGCCAGGTCAATCTTCGCCGGCCCCAGCGCATACGGCGCCCGGCTCTCCAGCTTCCGGGCGTCATCCATCGCCACGCTGGGCCACGTGGGGATGCGGGAGCCCCAGTGCGCGTTGAGCACATCCAGGTTTGGGCTGAGGTCCTGCAGATAGGCGCGGAAGTCGGCATCGCTGAAGTCCAGCCGCCGCTCGAGCATGGAGCCCGTGGCCCAGGCGGTCAGGCCCGGCTCGTCCCGGAGGCCGCGCACTACCGCCTGGATCAGCTCGCGGACCGTGCCGACGTACTTCTCGTCGTAGGGGCTGACGCGGTAGGAGGGGGTGAGGCAGGTCGGCAGCTCGACGATGACCTTCAGGCCTTGCTGCTGCGCCTGCTGGATGCGACTGCGTACGGGCTTGAGGTCGAGGCTTTCGGCGACGTCGAGTTGGAGGTAGAGGGTGTCGAGGCCGAGGTTCTTGATGACGGGTAGGTCGCCGGGGTTGTCCAGGCCGTAGCAGAAGCGGAAAGGGCCGGGGCGGCCGGCACACCACCCGGCGGTGCCACAGAGCAGAGAGACGCAGAGGAACAGCGCAGTGGGGCGCATCCGGTTACAGAGACACTTCAGCGCGCAGGAGGTTCCGGCCCGTTGTCGCGGCCTTGCCTGGGCATCTGCGGCAGCCATTGTTCCCTGCGCTCCAGGGCCTGCCTCGCGGCTTCCTGCTCGGCCTTGCGCTTGCTGGGGCCCTCGCCGGCGCCGATCTTCTGCCCGTTGAAGCTGACCTCGACCACGAACTTCAGGTCGTGCGCAGGGCCTTCGCTGGCAACCGTCTTGTAGACTGGAAGCTGGCGTGCATAGCTCTGCACCAGCTCCTGCAGTGCCGTCTTGTGGTCGAAGCGATGCTCGCCCGGGCCGGCCATCGCCCCATCAATCTGGAGCCACCGCAGCACGAACTCGCGGGCGGCTTCCAGCCCCACTCCCAGGTAGATCGCCCCCACCAGGGCCTCGAAGACGTCGGCCAGCAGCGAGCTCTTGTGCCGCCCGCCGGAGTCCTCCTCGCCCCTACCTAAGAGCAGATACCGGCCCAGTCCGGCCGCCTCGGCTGCGCGCGCCAGTGACCCCGCTCGGACCAGCGTCGCCTTGCTCTTGGTCAGCGCGCCCTCGTGCACCCGAGGGTGTTCGCGATACAGCGCGTCGGCGATGATGACGTCGAGTACGGCGTCCCCGAGGAACTCCAGCCGCTGGTTGGACAGCACGGGATCCAGGCCTTGCTCCCTGACGTAAGACCCGTGCTGGAACGCTTGCTGCAGTAGATCGTCGGCGATGTCCGGCAACGCCAGGGCGTCCCGCAACTCCTGCCAGCGGGATGGCGACATCTTCACACCTGCGCTCTCAATCCTCGAACTTCTTGACGATGAGCACGGCATTGTGCCCGCCGAAGCCGAACGAGTTGCTCATGCCATAGCTGCCGCTGAACTCCCGCGGCTGCTCGATGACGACGTCATTCACGACCGCCTCGTCCGGCTCGTGGCAGTTGAGCGTCGGCGCCACCACACCGGCCTGCAACATGCGCAGAGTCAGTGCGAGTTCGGTGGCTCCTGTGGCTCCGAGCTGGTGGCCGTGGATGGACTTGGTGGAGCTGACCAGCGGACCCTCCGCGCCATGTCGGAAGACCTGGCCCAGCCCGCGCGCCTCCATGTCGTCCCCGCCCGGCGTGCCCGGCGCATGGGCGTTGACGTAGGCGATGTCCTCGGGATTGAGCTGGGCGCGCTTGAGGGCCGCGCGCATGGCGCGCGCCGCGCCGCCACCGTCCGGCGACGGAGCGGTGATGTGGTAGGCGTCGCCACTCATGCCGTAGCCCACGATCTCGCCGAGGATGCTGGCCCCGCGCTGCTTGGCGAATTCCATCTCCTCGAGGACCATGATGGTCGCACCCTCACCCATGACGAAGCCGTCACGGGTGCGGTCGAAGGGCCGGCAGGCGGTGGCCGGCTCGTCATTGCGCTCCGACAGTGCGCCGGCGGCGCAGAAGCCGCTGAGGGCCGTCGGGCAGATCACTGCCTCGGCGCCGCCCGCGATCATCGCCCGGGCTGCGCCCCGGCAGATGATCTCGCTCGCTTCCCCGAGCGCATGAGTGCTGGTCGCGCACGCCGTGACCACTGACAGGTTGGGCCCGCGCGCCCCGAACTCCATCGAGACCAGGCCCGAGGCCATGTCAATGATCATCATCGGCACCAGGAACGGGCTGACCCGGTCCGGACCGCGGTTGAGCAGGATCTGGAACTGCTTCTCCCAGGTCTGCATGCCACCGATGCCCGAGCCGATGAGCACCCCGGTCTCGTCCCCCACCTCGCCGTCGAGCACCAGGCCCGATTGATCCAACGCGATCTTCGCCGCATACAGCGCGAAGTTGGCGAAGGGGTCGGTGCGCTTGAGGAGCTTGCCGTCGAAATGCTGGTCCAGCCCCTCCAGTGGCGGCGCCTGAGCCGCGATGCGCGTCTTGTAGGCGGCCACATCGAAAGCCGTGATCGGCCCGATGCCGCTGCGACCCTCCAGGCAGTCGCGCCAGAGGGCCTCCAGCCCCACGCCACTGGAGGAGATAGTACCTATGCCTGTGATCGCCACACGAGCGTTCATGTCATCACCGTCCCTCACGGAAGGTCTGAGGGGTCCCCCGCGCCACCGCTAGCCCTGAACGTTCTTGCTCTCGAGGAAACGCACGGCATCCCCGACGGTGCGGATGGTCTCGGCCTCTTCGTCAGTGATCGTGATCTCGAACTCGTCCTCCAGGGCCATCACGAGTTCCACGATGTCGAGGGAGTCAGCCTTCAGATCGCCGTCGAAACTGGCGTTCTCGGTGACTTCGCTTTCTTTCACATTGAGTTCCCGAACGATCAACTGCTGCACGCGCTCGAACAACGCCATGCACCTTCACCTCCGATTGACTTCCTGCGCTTCATGCACAAGACGGCACTCACATAATGAGCCCGCCGTCAATGTTCACACACTGGCCCGTCACATAGCCCGCCTCGGGTGAGGCGAGGAAAGCCACGACATTCGCGACATCCTCTGGCGTCCCCGCCCGTCGCAGGGGGATGCGGGTCAGCCAGGCCTCCCGGGCCTCGTCGGACAGCACGTGCGTCATGGCCGTCTGGATGTACCCGGGAGCCACGGAGTTGGCCGTGATGCCCCGGCTACCGAACTCCTGCGCAACGCTCTTGGTGAAGGCGATCATGCCGCCCTTCGAGGCCGCATAGTTCGCCTGCCCGGCATTCCCGCCGACCCCCACGACCGACGCGATGTTGACGATCCGCCCGTACTCCGCCTTCATCATCACGCGCGCCACGGCCTTGGTGCACAGGAACGCACCCTTGAGGTTGATGTCCAGCACCAGGTCCCACTGGTCCTCGCTCATGCGCAGCAGCAGGCCGTCCTTCGTGATCCCGGCGTTGTTGACCAGGATGTCCACCTTGCCGAACTCGGCGACCGTGGCTTCGACCATCTTCTGGCAGTCGTCGGCACTGGTGACGCTGCCAACGGTGGCGATGGCGCGGACGCCCATCTCGCCAATCTCGGTCGCCACGCGAGTGGCGCCCTCGGCGTTGATGTCATTGATGACGATGTTGCAGCCCAGCGAAGCCAGCTTCTTGGCGATGACTTCGCCGATGCCGCCGCCCGAGCCCGTCACGATCGCGACCTGTTCCTGCAGACACATCATCTGGGTAGATTCCTCCGTCGGCGCCATCCATGGCGCCCTGGGCGCGATCAGCCGCGCCGCTACTGCGTCAAGGCCTCGATGGCCGCCTGGACGCTCGCCATGTCTCCCGCCGTGTGGCAGGTCACGTCCGGATACCCGCGCCGCACCATGTTGGTCAGGACCTTGCCGGGCCCGACCTCCACGAACGTTGTCACACCCGCCGCCACCATCGCCCGCAGGCAGTCATCCCACCGCACTGCTGACGTGAGCTGGGCGACCAGCGCCTGGCGCAACTCGTCCGGCTGCGTCCGTGACGCGGCATCTACGTTGCTGACCACCGGCACGCGCGCCGGCCGCACATCCGCCTGCGCCAGCGCCGCCTCCAACTGCTCCGCGGCAGGCTGCATCAGCGGCGAATGGAACGCCCCGCTGACACTGAGCGGGATGACCCGCTTGGCGCCGGCCTCCTGGGCCAGCTCCCCGGCCCGCTGCACCGCCGCCTCCTCGCCGGAGATCACAATCTGGTCAGAGGCGTTCAAGTTCGCCAGCACGACGGTCCCGACCTGCCCGGCCTCGCGGACGGCCTCCGCCAGGCTCTCGCCATCCAGGCCGATGACCGCTGCCATCGTCCCGCCGACGCGAGCGCCGATCTCCGCCATCAGCCCCCCGCGCACGCGGACCAGCCGCGCGCCCTCGACCGGCGACAGGCTCCCGGCCGCCACCAGCGCCGAGTACTCGCCCAGGCTGTGCCCGGCCACGAGTTCCGGCTGCACGCCGGCTTCGGCCAACATGGCCGCCACCGCCGCCGAATGCGCCAGCAGCGCCGGCTGCGCATGTTGGGTCTGCGTCAGCTCCTCCGCCGGCCCCTCGAACATGAGCTGCAGCAGCGGGAAGTCCAGCGCGGCGGCGATGCCATCCAGCACGGCCTTCGCCGTCGCCGAACCCTCGTACAGGTCCCGCGCCATGCCGACCGATTGTGACCCCTGTCCGGGGCAGATGAAAGCGATCATAGGTGTCACCGGGGGACTGTCCCCGCAGGCCGACGCAGTCGGCCGCAGGGGGCTGTCCCCATGCGGGAACGTCGGGGACAGACCCCTACGGGGTCAGCCCCCTGGCCCCTACTCCTGCCCCAGTTCCTTCTTCAGAGCCTTCGTGAGCGCCGGCACGACCTCGAACAG
This sequence comes from bacterium, assembly GCA_021372615.1. Taxonomy (NCBI): domain Bacteria; species bacterium. The sequence continues at coordinate 45,708 of JAJFUB010000113.1, forward strand.
GTCGCCGACGATCCCGTAGTGCGCCACGCCGAAGATGGGGGCGCTCGGGTCGTTGTTGATCGCCACGATGCAGTCTGCGCTACCCATGCCCGCCAGGTGCTGCACCGCCCCGGAGATCCCGCAGGCGATGTAGAGCTTGGGCTGGACGGTCTTGCCCGTCTGCCCGACCTGGTGGTAAGCAGGGATCCAGCCCGCGTCCACGGTCGCACGTGAGGCGCCAACGGCCGCGCCCAGGACCTCCGCCAGCTCGCGGATCAGGGCGAAGTTCTCGGCCTTGCGCAGGCCCCGGCCGCCCGAGACGATGATCTCGGCTTCCTGAACGTCCAGCTCGTTGCTGCCCTCTTCGCGGATGATCTCAAGGATCTTCGTGGCGATGGCGCGCTCGTTGAGGTCCACGCTCTGGCGGATGATCTCGGCCTGCCGGGACGTGTCTGGCTCGGCCTTCTTCATCACGCGCGGGCGCACGGTGGACATCTGCGGGCGGGCGTTCCGGCACACGATCGTGGCCATGACGTTGCCGCCGAAGGCCGGGCGCGTCTGCATGAGCAGCCGCGTCTCGGGGTCAATGGTCAGCCCGGTGCAGTCGGCGGTCAGCCCGGCCCCGATGCGGGCGGCGATGCGTGACGCCAAGTCGCGCCCCATGGTTGTCGCGCCAATCAGCACGATCTCGGGCTTGTGCCTGTTAATGAGGCCGCAGATGACGCTGGTGAAGGGATCGGTGCGGTACTGCGCCAGCACCTCGTGCTCGACCAGGTACACCTTGTCCGCGCCGTAGGCTGCGGCGGTGGGGACGAGCTTCTCGACGTCTTGCCCGCACAGCACCAGGCTGACATCCTCGCCCAACTGGTCGGCCAGCTTGCGGCCCTCGCTCAGCAACTCCAGGGTCACGTCAGCGAGCTTGCCGTCATGGGTCTCGGCGAGCACCCACAGCCCGGAGTACTGCGTGGTGTCCACCTGCTCCTTGCGGACGACTTCCATGATGATGGCGCCGAACTTGCAGCTACTGACACAGGCGCCGCAGCCGGTGCAGTCGTCCGTGAAACGGGCCTTGCCGTCCACGATCTCGATGGCCCCATACGGGCAGGCCGCCAGGCACAGCTTGCAGCCGGTGCACTTCTCGGTATCTATGTAGATGCCCATTCGGCTAGATCACCATCTTCTCGCGTAGCTTGCCCACGAGGGCGCTGACCTGATCGGCCACTTCGCCCTCGAGCTTCTCGCCCTGCTGGTGTCGCTGGGGGGCGAACACCCGCACGACGTTGGTGGGCGAGCCGTTCAGCCCGCACCGCTCGATGTCCGCCTCGATGTCGGCGGCCGACCAGGAGGGGATCTCCTTCTTGCGCGCCTTCATCACATTCTTGAGGCTCGCGTGACGCGGCTCGTTCATCTGCTTCACGACCGTGATGAGGCACGGCAGCCGCGTCTCGACGATCTCGAAGCGGTCCGACAGCAGCCGCTTGACCTTCGCCTTCTTGCCCTCGACCTCCAGGTCAATGGCGTAGGTCACCTGCGGGATGCCCAGATGCTCGGCCAGGCCCGGCCCCACCTGCGCGGTGTCGCCGTCGAAGGCCTGCTTGCCGCAGATGATCAGGTCATACTCCCCGATCTTCTTGACAGCTTGCGACAGCGTGTACGAGGTGGCCAGCGTGTCGCTGCCGGCGACGGCGCGGTCGCAGATCAGCACCGCCTCGTCAGCGCCCATGGCCAGGGCGTCCTTGAGCGCCTGGGAGGCCTGCGGGGGGCCCATCGTGATGATGGTGCACTTCCCGCCGTGCTTCTCGACGAGCTGCAGGGCGCACTCGATGGCGTTCTCATCGAACGGGTTGATGATGCTGGGCACGCCTTCGCGCACCAGCGTATTGGTCACGGGGTCAATCCTGACTTCCGTGGTGTCCGGCACTTGTTTGATGCAGACGATAATGTTCATGGTGATGGGGTTGGCAGCTCCCGATTGCGCGTCAGCTAGCTGATCGCTTCCTTGAGGCACTCAATGGCGATGACGTTGCGCTGGATCTCCGAGGTGCCCTCGACCAGCTCGAACAGCTTGCTCTCGCGCCAGTACCGCTGCACCGCGTGGTCGGTGATGTACCCGTGGCCACCGTGCATGTTGACCGCCCGGTTGGTCACCCGCGCGCAGACCTCGGAGCCGTAGCACTTGGCCATGGCGGCGATCTTGCTCAGCTCCGGCCGGCCGTTGTCCTTGCACCACGCGGCCTTGCGCGCCAGCAGGCGCGCCGCCTCGATCTCCATCGCCATGTCGGCGATCTGGTGCTGGATGGCCTGGAACTGGCTGATCTTCTGGCCGAACTGCTCGCGGACCAGCGAGTACTTCACGCCGTCGTCGTAGGCCTTCTGCGACAGGCCGACGGCGCCGATGGCCATGCCGATGCGGCCCACGTCCAGCAGGTCCATGGCGACGCGGAAGCCGCGGCCCTCGCGCCCCAGGACGTTCTCGACCGGCACTTCGGCGTCCTGGAAGACCAACTCGGTGTTGGTGACGGACGGGAAACCCGCCTTCTTCTCGTTCTTGCCGATCTCAAAGCCCGGGAAGCCCTTCTCGACGATGAAGGCCGTCAGCCCGCGCATCCCCTTCTCGGGGTTGGCGTTGGCGATGACCACGTACGTCTCGGCGGCCCCGCCGTTGGTGATGAAGATCTTGGTGCCGTTGAGCAGGTACTTGTCGCCCACCAGCTTGGCCCGCGTCTTGACCGAGCCGGCGTCCGAGCCCACATCAGGCTCGGTCAGGCCCATGGCGCCGATCTTCTTGCCGCTGGCCAGGTCGGTGAGGTACTGCTCCTTCTGCGCGTCGGTGCCGAAGGCCATGATCGGGTACATGCACAGCATGTGGGCGGCGAACACCGCCCCGGTGGTGGTGCAGGCATGGGCCAGCAACTCACCCGCGACCGCCCAGTCCAGCCACTGCATCCCCATGCCGCCGTACTCCTCGGGTACCGGGATGCCGAACAGGTCCATGTCGGCCGTGGCCTTGACCTTGGCCCACGGGAACTCGCCCGCTTCGTTGGTCTTGTCCGCGTCAGGAGCCAGTACGTCATCGCAGAACTCCTGGATCGCGTCGTAGAGCTCCTGTTGTTCTTCCGGGAAGCCAAAGTCCATGGTAGAGACTCCTCCTGGTATGATGCCCGGGTCGCTCAGCGGGCGCCCTGGCCCGCTACGCGACGTGCTCCACAGGCTACTTGGTCCACTGCAACAGCCCCGCTGCCAGTGAGAAGCCGGCCCCAAAGCCGGCCAGCAGAATCATCTGTCCCGTCTTGAGCTTGCCTTCCTTGTACAGCTCGTCCAAGGCCAGGGGAATGGTCGCCGCCGAGGTGTTCGCGTACTTCTCGACATCGCAGACGACGCGCTCGTCTGGGATGTCCAGGCGCTTGGCGGCCGCCTCGATGATGCGGCGGTTGGCCTGGTGGAAGATGGCCCAGTCGATGTCGTCATGCGTGACGCCGACCTTGCGCATGACAGCCTCGGCCACATCGGGGCAACCGCGCACCGCCAGCTTGAAGACCTCATGGCCGTCCATGTACAGCAGATGCGCGCGCTCCTTGATGGCCGCCTCGTCCACCGGACGCCGACTGCCGCCGGCCGGGACCTTGAGGTACTGTGCGTTGGTGCCATCTGACCACAGCTCGAAGCCCTGGACACCCTCCCCGGCCTGCGCGGGCCCTACCACCACTGCGCCGGCCCCGTCGCCGAAGAGCACGCAGGTGGACCGATCCTCCCAGTTCACGATGCGCGAGAGGGTCTCGGCGGCGATGACCAGCACATGGTCGGCTGTGCCCGCCTGCACGAACGCAGAGGCGGTAGACAGAGCGTACACGAAGCCGGTGCAACCGATGAGGATGTCGAACGCGCCCGCGTTGGTGGCCCCCAGCGCGCCCTGCACCAGCGAGGAGACGGAGGGGAAAAGCATGTCCGGCGTCACGGTGGAGACGATGACCAGGTCGAGGGCTTCCGGGGCCAGCCCCGCATCGGCGAGCGCCGCCTTGCCCGCCTCGATGGCCAGGTCTGACGTCGCTTGCTCGGGGGCCGCGATGTGGCGCTCGCGCATCCCGGTGTGGCTGAAGATCCATTCGTCCGTCGTGTCCACCATCTTCTCCAGATCGAAGTTGGTCAGAACACGCTCGGGCACGTACGAACCCAGCCCTATGATCTTGGCGCCTCGCACGTCCATACCGGTAACACCTGAGGAATCGGCCGCAAAGCCCCGCGCAGGGGAGCCGGAGGCGGTAGCGGACGGGAGGGCGGCCACAGCCGCGCCTCCCATCACCACCGGCGGCGCCTGCCCAGCGGCGGGCGGCCCCCTTCGTCCCGCTATGACTGCGCGCCCGCCGGCGTTGTCTGCCGGCGGCGGAAAGTCTCCGTCATGCGGTCCTGTACGCCTGTCTCGACACTCCGGGCGCCCACGGTGATGGCCTGGGCGATGGCGCGGCGGTCAGACCGCCCGTGCGCCACAATGCATACGCCATTGGTCCCCAGGAGCAGCGCTCCGCCGTACTCGGCGTAGTCGTACTTCGCGGCCACCCGACGGAACGCGGGGCGCATCAGCAACCCCGCCAGGCGGCTGCCCCACCCCTTCATCACCGCAGCCTTGATGTCCGCCGTTAGCTCCTGGGCGGTACCTTCCACGACCTTCAGCACGACATTCCCGGCAAAGCCGTCGCAGACCGTCACGTCCACTTCGCCCGCCAGGATCTGGTTGCCTTCGACGTTGCCGATGAAGTTCACGGGCAACTGCTCCAGCAGACCGTAGGCAGCCAGGCTCAGCTCATTGCCCTTGCACGACTCGGTGCCGATGCTCAGCAACCCCACGCGCGGTTGGCTGATGCCCAGCGCATGTTCGGCGTACTCGCTGCCCATGAGCGCGAAGTCGGACAGATGCTCGGGCTTGCAGTCCACGTTCGCGCCCGCATCGAGCACGATGCGCTTGCCCAGCGGCGTCGGCAGGAACACGGCGATGGCGGGCCGCTGCACTCCCGGGAGCGTTCCCAGGCGCATGGTCGCGGCGGCCATCAGGGCCCCGCTGTTGCCGGCGCTGATCGCGGCGTCGGCAGCCCCGTCGCGCACGAGATCCACGCAGACGGTGACGGAGGAGCCCGCCTTCTGGCGCAGGGCCAGGCGCGGGCTCTCATTCATCTCGACGACTTGCTCGGCGTGGTGGATGCTCAGGTTCGACGGCGCCGCTGTCTGTCGGGCTAGTTCAGCCTGGACCTCGGGCTCGCGGCCGACGAGGATGATCTCGCCCGCCACCCGCTCGGCGGCCAGAACCGCACCTGCCACAACTTCGGCCGGAGCGTAGTCCCCGCCCATCGCATCCACGGCTAGCTTCATGGTCTCACCACAACGGCCTTCGAAGACAACGGCATGGCAACCGCGCTGCAGCACCGACGCTAGAACGCACAGCCGGCGACCCAGCGCCGGTCTGCATCCTGGGTTGACCTGATGCTACTTCTCTGTCTTCTCTGGCTTGACCGTGTGGTCCACCTGCCGGCCCTTGTAGAACCCGCACTTGGGGCACGCGTTGTGCGGCAGGGCGGGCGCGTGGCAGTTCGGACACTCGCGGGTGGCCGGCGCGGACAACGCGTCATGCGTCCGGCGCTTGGCCTGGCGCGTGGAGGAATGTCGTCTCTTGGGTAGTGGCATCGAGCTTCTCCTTCGGCTGCGTCAGCCGGGGACGGACCCTTCGGGGCCGGTCGCCTCTATTCTTCCAGCTTCAGTCCCCGCAACGCCGACCAGCGCGGGTTCGGCTCGGGCTCCTGACAGCCACACGGCCCGGCCTTCAGGTCCTGGCCGCAACGCGGACACAGGCCCGGGCAGGTCTCACTGCACAGGGGCCGGATCGGCAGATGCATGGCGATGAGTTGCCGGACCAACTCGGTCAGGTCGATCTCATCGTCGTTCAGAATGGGGATCTGGTACGGCTCGCCCGCGGCCTCGACGTAGGACTCCGGCGCGTCTACCTGACGTAGCGCACAGTCCTCGTTGACGTCCATCTCCAGGGTCTCCTGGAAGACGCCCAGACAGCGCGAGCACTCCAACTCCAGAGGTACCCTCAGATGTCCTCTGACGCTGATACCACTGTCCACATTCGCCAGTTCCAGCCGGCCCTCGACGGGCGCGACGGCTGTGGCCCCGGTCCCCGGAGGGGCCTCCGCGTCCAGTTCGACGACTATCCTGCCCGCGGGCTGTCGCAGCGGGCCAAGCTCATAGCGCATAATGCGAAACGCGGCCTCGTCAGCCGCGATGTCTACTCACCCTTACCGAGACTGAGTATAGGCAAATCCGATTCCTCTGTCAAGATTGGCCGGGCTCCGCCGCCGCCACCAGCTCCCGTGCGAGGGCGTGGTTCAGCCGGTGCCCCGACCGCCGCGCCGTGATCCGCCCCTGGACAATCCGTCCGCACAGGAACAGGTCGCCGAGCAGATCCACGAGCTTGTGGCGCGCGAACGGCTGCGGCACGGCAGGCTCCTCGGACAGCCGCTGCGGGTACACTACCAGACACATCCGCTCCATCTCCGGCGTCGGGTCGGTGCCGTACAGCGCCCGAATCTCCTCGTCGGTGGCGAAAGTCCGCGCCGGGGCCAGCGCGCTCCCGAAGTCATCGCCCTCCGTGAGCTCTGCCCGCTGCCGCCCGATCAGCGGGTGCGGATGCTCCAACTCGTACGACAGCAGCGTCCGGTCTGCCGGCGCCGCCTCCAGGCTGGCCTGGTCGGAGGAGACACACAGTGGCTTCCGCACCGTCAGCGCCGGCCAGGCCACGTCGCTCTCGGCCCGTCCGGCCTCCTGCAACGCCCGCCAGGGCACCCGAGCGCTCCCCTCGTACAGCGGAATCTCCGGCCCGTCGGTCACGACCAGCACGTCGCTCAGCCGCGCGGCCGACAGGCAGGCCATGAGGTGCTCGATGAAGGCCACGCTCGCGTCGCCCTCCCCCACCGCCGTGCAGTTGCGCGCCGGGGCCAGGTGGTCCGTGTCGGCCGGAATATCCACCCCGAGGTCCGAGCGGCGGAAGCGGATGCCCCGCCCGACCTCGGCCGGGTGCAGGGACACCGCGACGAGCCGCCGCGAGGCCACGCCGGGCGCGGGCGGCAGCTCGACCGGGCGGGCCAGGGTCGCGCGACAGAGGGCAGGTATGCTCATCAGTACGCGGCTTCCAGCAAAGCGGTGACGGCTGCGCAGTCCGGCACGCCAGGGGTGCCCCGCACCGCGCCAGCCATGTAGCGGCAGGCGTCAGCCGCCATCTGTGGCAGCTTCGCCCGGTCCACGCCCAGGTCGTGCAGGCGCACGTCCAGCCCCACAGCCTGCAGTAGCCGCGCGAGGGCCGGCTCGACCTGCTGTGCGGCCTGTTCCACCGACATCCCACTGACATCCTGCCCCAGCAACTCCGCCACGCGCGCGAAGCGCTCCGGCATGTGGTGCCAGAACGTCCGTCCCCAGGCCCGCGTCACTGCGGCCAGGCCCGCGCCATGGGCGACCTGCAAGTAGTAGGCGCTGACCGGATGCTCCACGGCGTGCAGGATGTTCGCCCCGCAGCATGCCAGGCCATACCCGGCGAAGGTGTTCGCCAGCATCATCTGCCGTCGTCCCTCGACGCTCTGGCCGTCGCGGACGACGCCGGGCAGGCACGCTCCGACCAGCCTGATGGCTTCCTGCGACATCAGGTCCGTGATGGGAGTCGCGTTGTTGGAGATGTACGACTCCATGGCGTGGCAGAGCACGTCAATGCCCGTCGCCGCCGTGACCTCGGCCGGAGCGGAGTACGTCATCTCCGGGTCCTCGATGGCGACCCGCGGCAGGATGTACGGGCTGCGGATGGCGCTTTTCTGGTGCAGGTCTGGGATAGTCAGCACCGAGAAGGGCGTCAGTTCAGAAGACGTTCCGGCGGTGGAAGTGGCACAGATGACCGGCCAGGTAAGGCTCGTGGGCGCCAGTGGCTTCTCGCCCTCGGCCGCTACCATGAAGCCCCGCACCGGCCGCTCGTGCGGCCCGCCGATGGCGATGGCCTTGGCGGCGTCCATGGAGCTACCGCCGCCGAGGCCGAGCACAACATCGCAGCCCTCGCGCCGGGCGACCTCCGCGCCGCGGTCCGCGATCTCGGTGGTGGGGTTGGGCGGGATCTCATCGAAGACCGCACTCTCGACCCCGGCTTCCTGCAGGAGCGCCCGGACCTGATCCAGCCGCCCGGTCGCCTGCATGGCGCGCCGGCCGGTCACGATCAGGACTTTGCTGCCGAAGTCGGCCACAGCCGTGCCGACATTGCCGATGGCGCCCTCGCCGAACAGCAGGCGCTCAGGTGGACGGAACTCGAAAAGCATCAGAAGCCTCCACTGCTAGCATTGTGGGCCGGCAGTGTGCCGACCCACGGGATTGCCGGGCCGCTCGCCGTCGGCCCTACTCCTCGGCGACATGCTCCAGCGGGATCAGGCACCGGATCGTCGTGCCCTTCCCCTCCTCGCTGTCCACCTGGATCTTGGCGTTGTGCACGTCCATGACATTCTTGACGATCTTCGTCCCCAGCCCCGTGCCCATCGGCTTAGTGCTCACCGCGTTGTCCGTGAAGGCCTTGGCCTTCACCTCTGGCGGCATGCCCTGCCCCGTGTCCACGACTTCCAGCACCACCACCTGCGCCTCGGGGAAGGGCTCGAACTCGCCGACCTCGCTCAGGCGGGTCTTGGCCGTGACGCTGCCCCCCGAGGGCGTCGCCTGGATAGCATTATTCACCAGGTTATACGTTGCGTTGTACATCTGCTTGTCATCCATGTCAATGTCAGGCAACTCGCCCTGCGGCTGGTAGCTGACCGTCACGCCGGCCTTCTCGCCGACCAGCTCCAGCGGCTTGATGACGCGCTCGATGACCGCCCCCAGTTGCTGTTTCTCAAAGTGCGGCTCGGACACGATCCCCTTGACGGCTGCGGACACCTCCACCATGCGCTGCTGCACGGCGTCGCAGCCGTCCAAGATCATGGACAGCATCTCGGGGTACATCACCCGCAGGTCGTCCAGGGCCACCCAGATATCATCCAGCGGCGCCCCGGGGCACTGGTCGGCGGTCAGCAGCTCATCCAGGCGCGCGTAGGTGTCGTCGGCGATCATGTGCAGCGTCTCGGCGCCGGTCTGCGACGGAGTGATCATGTTCTTGACGTCGTGGCTCAGATTCCCAATGAAGCGCACGACCTCCGCCAGCCGGGCCTCTTCATACAGCCGCGCCGACTCCAGGGCGATGGCGATCTGGCCGCCCAGGATCTCCAGCACCTCCACATCGCCCTCGTCGAAGCGTCCGGTGTCCTTGTTGAGCACCTGCATGACGCCGAGGGTCTGGCCCTGCGGGCTCTTGAGCGGCACCGTGACCATGTTGCGGGTCACGTAGTTCGTGTGCTCCTCGACCTTCTTGTCGTGGTCGGCCTCTTTGCTCACGTCGTCGCTGACGCGCAGGCTGCCCGACTGGAAGACCGCGCCGGCGATGCCGCGGCCGGGGTCCAGCTCCAGGCCGATCAGGTCGTCGGCCTTGGCCCCGATCACATACGCGAACACCAGCTTCTCTTTGGCGGCATCGTACAAGATGACGGACCCGTCGTTGGCGCCCACGCACTCGAGGGACACGTGCAGCGCCTGCTTGACCACATCCGCCAGCTTCGTGATCGTGCTGAGCGCCGCCGTGATCCTGTGGATCGAGGCGAGTTGCCGGTCACGCTGCGCCAGCCGGACCTCCAACACCTCGATAGCCTCCGGTTCCGGAGCCATGGTCGTAGCCTCTCGCTAGGGGATGCACGGGTATTGCCGGGGCGACTCTTCGCCGGACCCACGTGCCAGTCCTTCCCCTCTTCGCACTGCTCCGGGGCCAAGATGGCACGAGACGGTGTGCGACAACGCAATACTCGCTTGACGAGAAGCAGAGATTCGTGGTACTGTGCGCGGCGAGGGGCCGATTGGCGTTGGACAGGATCAACCCTGTTCGAGCTTGTCGCCGTTTTGCCCGCACCAGTTTAGGAGGTCTCCGTACATGCCGAAAGGCACAGTCAAGTGGTTCAACGACACAAAGGGCTATGGGTTCATCGCGCAGGATGGTGGGGAGGATGTCTTCGTACATTACTCCGCCATCTCGGGTGAGGGGTATCGCTCTCTGGCTGAAGGCTCCCGCGTAGAGTTCGAAGTCGAGAGCAGTGGCAAGGGCCCACGGGCTACCAATGTGGTAGTCATCGAAGCTGCGCCGGAAGCCGATTCTTGGTAGACCTCCCCGTCTTCCCGGTATCGTAGTTTCCGCAACAGGACCCCGCACGCCCTGGGCAACGCGGGACTGACACTCTGGCTCGGTTCTTCCGACCTGATCCGCAGGCCGCGCCTCCTCTAGGCGCGGCCTGCCGTCGTTCTGCCCGGCGGCCCACTCCCCCACCGCCCCATTGCGCTCTCAGGCCGCGTGAGCGGGCCGGGAAGCCCTATTCGCCCATCACCTTGATGACCACCCGCTTGCGCCGCTGCCCGTCGAACTCCGCGTAGTACACCTGCTGCCACGGCCCCAGGTCCAGCTTGCCCTCCGTCACCGGCACTATCACCTGATGGTGCACCAGCAGGCTCTTGAGGTGCGCATCGCCGTTGTCCTCACCGGTGCGGTGGTGCAGATAGTCGGCCCGGTACGGCGCCAGGTGCTCGAGCATCCCATCAATGTCGGCGATGATGCCGCTCTCGGCGTCATTGACGTAGACACCGGCGGTGATGTGCATGGCCGACACGAGCACCATCCCCTCGGTCACCCCGCTCTCGGTCAGCGCCCGCTGCACATCGGGGGTGATGTTGACGTACTCCCGCGGCCGCTGCGTGTTGAACCACAGATAGCTGGTATGTGCCTTCACTGTCTCGCCTCCTGTGGAGCGCCTGCCCTGACTCAGACGCAGGCCGACCCGTGTGTGCGGGTCGGCCTGCGAGGAATTGCCTGCCTCTTGTCGCCTGCTTGCGCGCCTAATGACAGTTCCGGTCCGCCATGACCTCCTCAATGGTCTCAAGCAACGTGGCCAGCCGGAAGGGCTTGCTCAGACAGCGGTCTACGCCCTGGGTGGTAAGCTCGCTGAAGAGCTGCTCGTCGGCCAGGCCGGTGATCATGATGATGGCCGGCGACCGTCCATTCTCCTGCAGGAACCGGAGGATCTCACGTCCCCCCCCGCCGGGCATGAGGTAGTCGGAGATGATCAGGTCGAAGCGCTGCTCCCCCAGCAGCGCCAGTGTCTCCTCCGTGTTCTGGGCGAGACGGACCGAGTAGCCCTTCAGCTCCAATAGCGATTGCAGCGTATTCCGGATCGACTCATCATCCTCGGCCAGCAGCACCTCGCAGCTCTTCCCGGGTTCAGTCTCCGCCACAGGTCCTCTCTCCTATCCGTTGGTCCCAGGTCTTCTACACGTCGTTGTAGCACCGACGGCCTCGTCAGTCAAGCTAGCACCTTCCGGCACACGCCCTGGCTAACCTGCGCGCAGTTCGTCCAGGTTCGCCCAGACCTTCTCGAAGCAGGCGATGATGTCGGACACATCCTCATCCGTCATCATCTCATTGACCGACACCTGCAGTAGGTCATCCAGGATGCGCTCGGTCTGCGGGCATTCGCCCTTTTCGTAGCGTACTTCCTGGCCCTCGGGCTGCAGGCTGAACGGATACGTCGAGTCCCCGTAGATCTTCTTCTGGCGCAGCAGGTCGTACATGAAGATCGGCTGGCCGATGTAGTGGGCCCCGCACGGCGCTCCCTCGGCCGACAGCGCCTGCGCCAGCTTGCTCGTGGCGATCCCCAGCTCCTCCTGATCCACCAGCAGCGGCAGGAACCAGTAGGTGTGCTTGCCACCCTCCGACACGCCCGGCACTTCCAGGCCCTCGCAATCGCCGACGGCCGCGCAGATCATGTCACCGATCTCATTGCGCCGCGCCGTGACCCAGTCGACCTTGCCGATCTGCGCGTCCAGCACGGCCGCCTGCAGCTCCGTCATCCGGTAGCACATGCCGAACATCACGTAGTTGCGCTCGGACTTGCCGTAGTTCGGCCAGCCCTTGTTGGCGAACAGCACCGCGCGCTCGCCCAGGGCGTCGTCATTCGTCACCGTCAGCCCGCCGTCGCCGGTGCTGATGTGCTTGGATTGCTGCAGCGAGAACGTCCCCATGTGGCCGATCGTGCCGACATGCTTGCCCTTGTACAGCGTCCCGTACGCCTGCGAGCAGTCCTCGATGACCTTGAGGTTGTACTTCTCGGCCAGCGCCATCAGCGGGTCCATGTCGGTGGCGTTGCCGCACAGGTGGACCGGGATGATCGCCTTGGTCCGCTCGGTGATGCGCCGCTCCACATCGGCGGCATCCAGGCCGATGTTGTCGCGCCGCAGGTCGCCGAACACCGGGATGCAGTTCTGAGCGAGGATGGGGATGACCGTCCCCATGTCCGTGATGGGGCCGGTGATGATCTCATCGCCCGGGTTGGGGTTGATGGCCCCGACGGCCACATGGATGGCCGCCGTCCCGGAGGTCGAGACGGTGCAGTGCTTGACCCCGAGGTGCTCGGCCCACTTCTGCTCGACCTGGGGCACGAACTTGCCCCCCGAGCGGTTCAGCATCCCGCTCTCGATGGCTTCCGTCAGGTTCGCGAGTTCTTCCTTGCCGAAGGTCCGCCCGGCCGCACTACCCACGCTCGGATAGGGCTTGTCCTTCCGAATGGGCGTGCCACCATTGATAGCCAGAGTTGCCACTGTTACTGCCTCCTTGGATCGGCGATGCGACGCGAGATGGTTCCCTGCTTCAGTCGCATGCACCTGCCGGAGTTGAGCCGCGCCTCCGGCGCCCCCGCCAGAGGGAGGGAAGGAGGGCGCGCTTCGTGACGGGGGCTCCCGCCCCCGCCTAGTGTGAGCCGCGCCTCCGGCGCTAACGGCGACGGGCGGGGGCGCCGGGGCTGGAGCCACCGGCGACGGGCGGGGGCGTTGGGGCTGGAGCCACCGGCGATGGCGGCGCCGGATGGGACCGTGCGAGGCCCGGAGGGCCGACTCAGTCTAGGCGGGGGCGGAAGCCCCCGTCCCCCCGGGCGTCCCCGCTCCTCCTCTCCGTCTTCCGCCCCGGAGGGGCGCTAGAACACCGTATAGTACCGCCCCGAGATCGAGTTCTCGTAGAACAGGCTGATGATGGGCCAGGCCACGCCCGCGAAGATGTAGTGTCCTACCACCAGCCCGATGAACAGCGGGATCAGCCGCCGGAAGGCCCCGATGCCGCCGATCTTCAGCAGCAGCCACTTGGTGACGAACACCAGCAGGAACGGGAACCACAGCGAGGTGGAGGGACCGTAGGCCAGGGCCACGATGTAGCCCAGCGGGTGCAGCGGGAAGCGCAGCCAGATCGTCCGCGCGATGGCCAGGGCGATGGCGAACAGCCCGCCGCCGAGGGCCCAGCCCGTGCGCATCCCGTCCGGCCCGGAGGGGTGCTCCAGCCGCCCCACCATGTCGTTGAAGGCCCCGACGGTGTCGTTGGTGCGCCAGTCCGCGTTGCGCGGGTTGCCCTCCAGGACGTTCAGGCCGATGCCGTAGAAGGTCGAGAAGTGCCCCCAGAACGCGAACACCATCCCGCAGACGAATAGCAGGACCATCAGACCGGCCAGCGTCCGCCGGCGAATCTGCCCCAGTTTGGCGATCTGCATCACATCGGTCTGGTAGGCCGCCATGATCTGCGTGGGGTGGAAGCGCGACAAAAAGGACATGATCTCCATGACGACGATGGACTGCGGCCCGCCCAGGCGCAACATGCTCCGGGGTCCCAGCGCGTTGATGATGAGCACCTGCGGCAGGCGGTACGGGTACACGAAGTCATCGGGGATGCCGGCCTCGGCCCGCACGCGGCCATAGGTCAGCCCGAAGCACAGCACGATCAGCCAGAAGGGCAGGGCCAGTTGCCAGGCCATCCCCGCCAGCGATGTCCAACTCAGGAAGAACACGGTCCCGGCAGCCAGGCCGATCAGCGCCCAGCGGTACGGCAGCGCCTGGTCGCTGTCGTCCATCTCGCCATTGCCCAGGCCCTTGCGCCAGACCGCGCGCAGGTGTGTCCGCGCCGCCCACAGCATGAACAGCGCCAGCGCCACATAGCCCCCGGCGCTCTGCTCCTGCCAGAAGGGGAAGCCCGACGGCTCGTAGCCGCTGATGCGGCCCATGACGCCCAGGAACTTGGCGCCGAAGGTGAACAGGACGACGCTGGCCAGCAACTCCTGCGACACCAGGTAGCCGAAGCCGATGCGGCCGGGGTACATGTTCAGGATCATCGGGCGCATGGCGTCCCACGGGCGCTCGGTGAACAGGTAGTCCAGGCTGGTGTCCTGCTTGATGGACGGGATGGCGGGGTTGAAGGCCTGCGCGATGTTGAGCGCATTGTACAGCAGGGCCAGCAAGATCCCGATCCAGGCCAGCGGGTTGCCGAAGAAGTTCGCGAGCATCCCATGGCCGCGATGCGGGTCCACCATCTCCATGGGGAGCTGGACCAGTGGGTAGGGCAGGCGCTCATTATCCGACCACTGCCGCGCCATGATCGTCATCAGCGACAGGGTCGTGAGGAACAGAAAGACGAAGAACAGCAGCCACAGCCCCAGCGGCCTGGCCCATACCCCCCAGGGCACGGCCGGGCTGGGCCCCCCCTCGTACATCGCCTGCACCTGGGCCATGTCCTGCGGCGCGAACCAGGTCGGGATGTGCTGGGTGTACTCGGCGAAGTGGTTCTCGGGCGTGGCGTAGTATTGCATGACCGTCAGACGCGGCAGGAAGCTGCGGATGCCGTAGGTAGCGCAGAAGGGCACGCTGACGAGCATCAGGGCGTAGATGGTCAGGATCTCGCGGCGGCCCAGGGCCAACGGCTTGGCGACGCGCCGCACCAGCGGCGTCAAAGCCGCCAGCAGCGCCAGCACCAGCACGGCCGGTACCGGCGGGATGCCGCTGGCGACGTACCGCCCGATGATCAGCTCGATCCGGCTGACCGCCAGGTTGACCAGGAAGACGATGACGAGGGCGATGATGACCGCGCGCGCGGTCACGCCCGAGCCCGACGTTGTCACGGGGGCTGGTTGAGGCAGGGGTTGTGCGACACTCATACTGGGGGCTACCTTCTGCGGAGTTGAGGCTGCGGGGCACTGCACTACAGCAGCATCATGGTTCCGTTTCGTTCCACCATATGTCTATGTGGCGTTCCTGATAGGCTTTGCCGATGATATCGGGGCGGCCGTTACCGTTCAGGTCAGCGCATTTCGCCTCGTGGGTGGCGATTCCCTCGCTGATGACATGCTCCTCGAACTGACCGTCGCCCCGGTTCAGGTAGACCAGCACGCGCGGCGCGTGAGCGGTCGCCTCCCCGCGCGCGCCGGCCAGTCCCATCTCAGCCACCATGATGTCCGGGCGACCATCGCCGTTGAAGTCGGCGATCTGGAGCGAGTGCGGGTTGTCGAGACCCTCGGCCAGCAGGTACGGCCGCCAACGTGGCGCCGCGAACCACACCAGCGTCCCCGATGTGCTCTCCCCCTCGCACAGCACGATATCCGGCCAGCCATCGCCGTTCAGGTCGCTCACGGCGCAGCGTGTCTGCCTCATCCCTGGCGCCACCGGCTGCACGTCCCAGCCGCCCTCACAGCACCGCCGGTAGACGCTGGTCCCGGCGATGATCGCCAGTCGCCCGCCCTGGTCCAGGTCGGCGAGGGCGAGCCCTTCATCCATCTCGCTGACCTGCGCGATCTCGTGGAAGTGCTCATGCCATGGCCCTGCCGTCGGGTCGGCGGGGAAGTCATAGTAGCCCAGGACGCCACTCTTTTGGGAGAAGATGACCAGCTCAGGCGCGCCGTCACCGTCCACATCACCGAGGGCCTGGTCGTGGTACTGTCGGAAGCGGTTCTCGATGAGGTGTGCGGTCCACGGCTCGCGCGGGTCCGCAGGCTGCTGGAACCAGTACAGCTCCGTCCCCGACACATCCTGGCCGACGATCACGTCGAGGCGGCCGTCGCCGTCTACGTCGTGCAGCAAGCCGCAGGGCTCCAGATTCGGCACACCGCCGATGTCGTGCCGCTGCCAGCCGGGGTTCTCGTACCAGAAGAGCGTGTGCTCGCCCTGCTTGCCGCCGACGATGACGTCAGGCAGACCGTTGCCGGTCAGGTCTGCCGTGAGCAACACATCATGCTGGCTGCCCGGCGGGTCGGCATCAAGCACTGCGTGGCGGAACCGCATCCCCACTGCCTCCTCGCCAGGTCACGGCCGGCTGGCGAACCGTATCTTCCAGACTGATCCCCGCCGGCGTACCGAGTAGATCTGCACCACAGCCCCGCCGCGCGTCTGGGCCACCGAGGCCTGGTCGCCGGACTGGCTCGTGAGCGCGAACTCGTAGTCGTCCAGGCTGACGCTGCCGCCGGCCTCACCGGCGGTGGCCGTGGTCTCGGCGAGGGTCAGCGCCTGTCCCGCCCGGATGGTGGCGACATCGCCCGGCTTGATCTCCCACTGCCCGTACGCGGTGTCCTTGTCGCCCGCGAAGCTGGCCTTCAGCATCACCCGCACGGCCTCGGTCGGCGAGGTGGCCTGGTACACCTGCTTGGCGGGGGGGAGGGCGGGCGGCGGTATCTCCGTGGGCGCCACGGCGGGCTGCTTCGCCGCTTCAGCCGCTACCTGGCCCTGCGCCACCGCAGCATGGTGCCACTTGAGCAGGGCATTCACGCTCATCAGCAGCCCGGCTCCGAGCGCCAGCCCCACGAGCAGGAACGCGACGTGTACGAGAGTGATGGGACGCTGAGGGGTCTCGTGCCTCCCCTCGCGCTTGGTCTTGCGGCGCGTGCCTCCGGAGGCGAGGGCGGCTTTCTCTTCGACCACCAGCTCGCTCAGCGGGTGATCGGGCGCGGAGTGCCGTCGTCGCGACCGCTGCCGCCGGCTCTGCTCGGCGCGCCGACCGTGGCGCGGCTTCTTCCCGCGGAAGATGTTCATCAAGCTGTCCTTCCTGTCAGTTGCCGGTCGAGTTCGGCCGGCCCGATCCGCCAGAGGCGGCCACCAAGTCCGCCGGGGTAGGCGCGCCCCATGGTAGCGCTACACGCGCTGAAGCTCAAGCCAGCTCGACCAGATCGGCCGCCTGCAGCGCTCGCAAGCAGGCCACCACCTCGGTCACGGACACCGCGCCGCTTGGGCCGAGCCGCTCGGCGATCTCCCACGCCGCGCGGCGGCCGTTGACCCATGGCCACACGCGCGGGGCCAGCTCTCCGGCGGGGTTGTCGCGCAGGTGCCAGCGCCGCCGCCGCGCGACCAGGTCCCCACCCTCGCTGTCGGTTTGCATCTCGGGCGGCTCGTACCCCGTCGGCTGCCCGGCCACGGCCCCGGCCTCGCCGTCGGCGAAGGTCAGCAGGTCGTCGGCCATGGTGACGAGGTCCTCGAGCAGCCGGTCATCATCCGGTGCGAAACGAGCGGCCTGCGTGATGGCGTCATGGCCCTGCAGTCCCAGGTGCCACAGCTCAGCGCCCAGCTTCAGCGCCGCCTCGGCCGGCAAGGGCAGGCCGGCGCTCTCGGCCATGGTCTGCGCGGCATGGGCGCAGATGCGGCTACGGAAGTCCTGGGCCGCCAGTGCCCCGAACCATCGGGCCTGCTCGGGGCCGGCGGTCGCCAGCAGGTACAGGTACGTCCCCGTTACGGTCCCCATCCGTGCCAGCGAACTCTCATCAATGTCCTCGGGCCGGTCCATACTGCTGTGGTAGTGCTTGTCCGGCCAGGCCGAGAACTGCGGGGTGGGGATGTCGAAGAACCCGTCGGAGATGAAGGCATCGTTGCCCCAGAAGGGCATGGTCTTCCACGGGAAGATCGCGTAGTTGTCGGCGCCGAAGCGCCCGACGGGCTCGGCCGCTACGGCCCGCAGCAGCATCTCACACAGGCCGTCAATGAACGAGGCGTTGGCCTCCGGCGAGCGGAAGAAGAGAATCTGGCCACCGCACGTGCCGAAGTTTTCGGCCAGCGAGTCGGCGCACAGCCCGGCCAGCACCTGTGGCAGCCGCTCGCGGTTGGCGTCAATGTATGGCAGGAACCCGCTGACTTCGACGCCGTGCATGAAGCGGATCGTCCGCCGCAGCGGCGGCAGCTTCCCCTGCTCGATCAGCGTGCGCAGCGTCCGCAGCAGTTCGACCGACGCGCAGCACCCGGAGGCATTGTCCCGGGCGCCGGGCTCGGACAGGTGCGCCAGCACCCAGATCTCCTCATGCGCCAGGTCCGTGCCCGGCAGCGTGGCATGGACGAAGTCCGAGCTGCCCTCCACGGTCTGGGCGTCCACCACTGCCCGCAGCCGCACGGGCTCGGCGCTGTCGGCGATGAGCGCGCGCAGCCGCCGTCCCTGGCGGGGCGACAGGTTGAACCCGAAGATCTGCGGCTGATTGCGGGTACCGCCGAAGATCGTCCACATCACCAGGTCCGGCACGTCCTCGGGCTCGCGCACCGGCGGGTACTGCTTCAGCCACGGCGGCGCGACGCAATCGGACACGAGCCCCACTGCTCCGGACTTCCCCACCGCCGCCGCGACCGTCGAGGGGAACTGGTCGATGAAGACGATCTTGCCGGCCCACTGCCCCTCCTCGACCTGTTCAGGCGCCAGCGGCCCGTGATGCACGACGACCTCGGCCTCGATTCCCTCCGGCGGCGTCGCGACACTGTAGCAGACCAGGCACAGCGGCTCATCGTCGTAGCGGCAGATGGTGTAGCCTGCCGGTCCGGTCACGCTGAGCGAGGCGCCGCGGGGCTGCCACTCCATCTGGTTGTGGGCGCCGTCGAGGAACTCCGTCCGGTCATCGGCGGGGTACGGGATCATCTCCGCCATGGCCGCACCATTCTCCAGATAGCGGTCCACGAGGAGCTGTCCTGCCCGCCGCATCCCGGGCCCGGGCACGGTGCAGCGGCAGCGCCAGTGGTTGGCGATGTCCCGCAGGCACAGGCCGGTGTTGAACTCGTCAGTGACGGCATCCATGATGTGGCGAAACACGAGCGGCCTCCGGTATGGTTCGTGATGCAGGTGTGCGGCTACTGCCAGCAGCGGTACTCGGTGGGCACGTCGCCTGCCTCGAATTGCACTCCGTCTATCCAGAGTGTCCCTGCCTCCCGGGTCTGGAAGCCAATGAAGCCCTGTCCGGGCACCGTCGCCGTGGGCGTGCACTTGAGCGTGTAGCGTTGCCAGGTGTCTGTCACGCGGAGGACCTCGCAACTCATCCAGCCGCCGGAGATCACCACAACAGACAACCCCGCGCGATCTGACTTCATGTACGCCGACAGCGTGTAGGTCTTGCCGGCGGCAAGTGCCATCCCGCGCAGGAAGTAGTCCGCATCGCAGATCCGCGCCACTGTCCCCAGGGGCTCGGCGGTGGTTGGGCCGGGATTGACCAGGCGCATGCTCGCCTTGCCTTCCCAGGCCACCGTGCGGTCAATGCCCCACAGCGGTTGCGCCCCGCCCACGCACCCCGGGCGGCCGATCATTCCGAACATCGGGATCCACCCGGCGGGCCAGTCGGGCAGCCATTGCTCGCCCTCGAACCCGCCGTTGAGGACCATATTGCGCACGCCGGCAGGTGCTGGGACGATGTACGCGTCGTCGTACCAGATTCTGCCGCTACCCCTTGTCCACGGCTCCTCAAACGCGTTCTGGCCATCGTACTGGCAGCGCAGCCAGGCCTCGTTGCCGTCCGGACCGGACCACACGAGGTTGGAGTACTCCTGCCACCCGGCGTAGTTCTGCACCTCGGCGTAGTAGCCGCTGGCCCAGTTGTCAGTCGCGGTGACCAGAGTCATCACCGCCCCGTCGTGGTGCGTGCCCATGGACTCCATCCGGGCCCACACCCCGTACCGGTACAGCGTGTTGGGCTCCAGCCGTACGTGGGCCGAATCCCAGGCCGCCGCTTTGCCGGCGTCCGTGAACTCCAATGCCCCCGACCGGCGGCCCGAGTGCCGCACCCCCGTATCGTGGAAGCAACGACGGCCCTCGTTGCCCGGCACGTCGGTCGGGAAGACGATGCGGCGCCAGGCTTCGTCGGTCTCAAAGCTC
Organism: bacterium; assembly: GCA_021372615.1. Taxonomy (NCBI): domain Bacteria; species bacterium. Next base: position 65,737 of record JAJFUB010000113.1, read on the forward strand.
GGATCGGGCAGCAGGTTGCCCGGCATCGCCACCGGCGTGGCCGCTGGCTCAGCGACCGGTGTCGGGCTCAGCACCAGAGCCAGCTCGACCGGCTTGGCGTCTGCCCACGCCGTCTGCAGGGCGTACACGTGGCGCTCCAGACCCGCAAAGTGGTCGCGCCAGCGTCCCTTGCCCACCGGGAGCGCCCGGCCCTCAAACCACACGCTGGCCTTGCCGGCCCAGCTCTGGGGCAGTCGGAACTCGGCGTCCACCGGGCTGGGCACAGCATTGACTGCGATGACAAAGGTCACGGGCCCGCGGCGGATGACACGCGCCTGAACTGTTCGCTGCAGCTCCGGCGTCGCGACCACGACCGCGGGTTGCGGCGCGCGCTCGGTCAGCGCCGGAGCGAGGGTGCGTAGCTCCCCGGCCAGGCGCTTGAGCACCGCCCAACTGTCCGCATGGCGCACCGGCCACGTCCACCACACGATCCCGGTGGCGCCGCCAACGACGGCTAGATAGGTCTGGGCCACTTGCTCTTGCGGTCGCAGGGCCGGTCCCTGTTCGAAACTCTCCGCCAGCGGCACGAACCAGAAGGGCCTCCGCAGGCGGCGGGCGGCCTCGGCGTTGCTGCGCGTCTGCTCGCAGATGCGCACCAGTGGCGTGCGGTCGCGGGCTGGATAGCAGTCTGCCGTAGCGATGTCGAACGCGCCGGGCAGGTCCTGCATCCTCCACCAGAAGTTCACGCTCACGCTGCGTCGAGGAGCGATGGCCTTCACGGCCGCATAGTACGCTGCCAGAGCCCCTGCCATGGTGTTCGGGGCCGGCTCATCAATCCCCATGAACCCGAGCACGGCCGGGTGATCCCGCAGGGCCTCGACGACTGGTGGGAGCGTGTCGCGCAGCAAGCCCGCCACGAACTCGTCGAACTGCGCCGTCCCTCGCGGGGGCCACGCCCCGTAGTCCACATAGGCCAGCGGCCATTCCATTGTCCAGATGCCAGCGCGCCCAGCAGCGTCCGCGTACGCGCGGAAGGCCGCGCGGGCCCCAGCCGGCCCCGCCGCCATGGCCTCCTTGAACCGGCGACTGGGGCTGTCGCCCACACCGGTGTGGGCCGTCAGGTTGAAGCCTGCTGCCGAACACTCGCCCATGTACTCGGGCACGATGTCGTAGCAGCCGATGGCGAAGAACGGCTGCCCATCAACCAGCAGACAACAACGCTCCGCGTCATAGGAGACGACCGGTGCGAGCTTGCCCGGGACAGGCGGGGCGGCCACAGCCACAGCGCCGCCAAGCGTCACCGCCAGCATGGCCAACCGGAGCCGCCTGCCCATTGGTCTGCCCCTGTCTGTCGCGCTATTGCGGCGACCCCAGCAGCCCTTCCGACCAGAAGCACGGATCGTACCCGTGCTCGGCGAGCCAGCGGATGCCGTCCTCGACCTTCTGGAACACGTCCGACTGGAAGTAGTTGTGCCGGGCGCCCTCCAGGTGCGAGATCAGCAGGTCCTGCCGGAAGTACTGCTCGTGGATCAGCAACTCGATCATGTCGCCGGTGTGCGGATTGCCGGTCTGGGTCTCCAGCATCGGGATGACCTGATCTGCCTGCAGGCCATTCACCACCGAGTCGCACGTGACGAAGGTCAGGCCCTCCCCGGTGTCCTGCCAGGCGTCGCGGGTGATGCAGTGCTCCGCCTGCGGGATGTCCAGGTAGTACTTCGTGGTGCACTTCCCGTCCTTGACCCAGAACAGCCCGATGAGGATGTCAATGCCGCGGTCCTTCAGCGCCCGGCAGGCCTCCAGGGGCGCCTCGGCCCAGTGCACCGTGGTCTCCTGGTTCAGCACGGCTTCGCCGGCGTAGCGCTTGATCTGCTCGACGACCAGCTGGTAGTCGTGCGCCATGCGGTCGTAGTCGGCGTCCTGGTAGATGCGGTTGGGCAGGTTCTGGATGGCGTGGAAGGACAAGTGCAGCCAGTCGCTGTTGGCCTCCCATTCGTCCCGCCACTTGTCGGGCATCATGCTGGTGTTCCAGCTATGGTCGGACAGCTCGTAGTACGTGTTCATGTGCACCTTGGTGCCGTACTTGTCGTGCATGAGCTTCCAGAACTTCAGGTACCAGTGGTCAAAGAGCGAGTTGTACGCGTCGGGGTCCGTACCCAGGTCGTGCAGGAACTCGATGTTGTCGTCAATCGAGTAGCGGTAGCGCGGGCGGGAGTTGAGGTCCGCCATGACCGCGATCTCATGGGTCGCGTGGGCGGGTGTGTCCCCACACCCGCACTCCGCCGTGATCGTCCAGTCCTGCTTGGTGACCGGCGCCTCGGCGATGAAGGTCTCGCCGGTGACGACCGCCGGAGTGCCGTTGACGGTGACGACCGCGCCGTTGGGGCAGGTGCCGGTCACAGGGACAAGCAGCTTGTCGCCCTCGATCCGCCCATCATGCCGGTTGAGATAGTCACCATCGCGCGGTGAAGTGATCTGCAGTTGTGCCATACCCAATACTCCTCGTCATCGTGGGGCCAAGCCCCGTCATTGCCGTTGCCGGGTCGTTGCCGTTACTGGGACCGCGGGCTTCCAGCCCGCAAGCCGTTGCCGTCCCCCCCGCCAGGCCTCCTCGGCCCAAGTCTGTTCGTCGTCAGGCCGCACGGCTCCTCCGGGCCTCCCGCCGGCGCCGGCGCGATTCCTTCGCTTCCCTTGTGGCGTCCCCAGTGCTATCATGTGCGCCCGGTGAGTGCCATGTCTCCTGATCAGATTGAGGTTGCCGACGGCGAGGTCTGCAGGCCGAGCCGCTGGCAGCGCTCCTGCCAAAGCTTCACATGTACTGCTCCGGGCGTAGTCTTGTGCGTCGCCATTGCCGCGGCCGCCACGTGGCTGGGGCTCAAGGTCCCGTTGGTCGGCGGGCCAGTCTTCGCCATCCTGCTGGGCATCGTGGTCGGCAACGCGCTCCGTGTCCCTGACCTCAACCGTCCCGGCATCGCCTTCTGCTCCAAGAAGATCCTGCAGCTGGCCATCATCGTCCTGGGCGGGGGTCTGAGCCTCCTGCAAGTCTACCAGACCGGCGCGAAGTCCCTGGCCGTCATGCTGACCACGCTCGCCGCGGCGCTGCTGGTGGCCTGGGCGCTGGGCCGCGTGCTGAAGGTGGACCGCAAGCTGACGAGCCTCGTCGGCGTCGGCACGGGCATCTGCGGCGGGTCGGCCATCGCCGCGGTCGCCCCGATCATTGATGCGGATGACGACGAGATCGCGTTCTCGATCTCGACGGTCTTCCTGTTCAACGTGATCGCCGTGGTCATCTTCCCGCTCTTCGGCCACCTGATGCACATGACGGCCGAGGGCTTCGGCATCTGGGCCGGCACGGCCATCAATGACACCTCCTCGGTGGTAGCCGCGTCATACTCGTACGCCCAGCAGGCGGGCGACGTGGCCACGATCACGAAGCTGGCGCGCACCACGATGATCGTGCCGATCGCGCTGGGCTTCGCGCTGCTGGTCGCGCGACGCGCGCAGTCGGCGAACGACCCGGATGCCGACGGCGAGGCCGCGGGCTTCAGCTTCGTCCGCATCTTCCCCTGGTTCGTCCTCGGCTTCCTGGCGATGGCCCTGCTCAACAGCTTCGGGTTGCTGGGCGCGACCGCGCCGCGCTTCAGCCTGGCGGGCAAGCTGCTCATCACCGTCGCCCTCGCCGGCGTCGGCCTGGGCGCCAACCTGCGCAAGATCGTCAAGACCGGGCCGCGCCCGATCCTCCTTGGCCTGTTGGTGTGGGTCGCCGTGGCGCTGATCAGCCTGGGCGTGCAGTCGGTCTACAACCAGCTCTAGGCCAGCGCCACCCGCGTGGGCGCGCGTGTCCCCACGCGCGCAATCCGCGGGCTGGAAAGCCCGCGCTCCAAGCATGCCGCCCGCCACTCAAGGAGTCCCACCATGGGCAACTTCACCCTCACGGTCCTCAACGTCCCCGATGTCGGCCACGGCGTCGGCCTGGCGCTCGTCCTGCAGACCCCGACCGGCAAGACGATCCTGTATGACACGGGCTGCGGCTATCCGGAGGGCGGTGACTACGCCGCCGGACACAGCTCGGGGCGCGATCTCATCGCCCCCTGGCTCGCCGCGCGGGGCATATCCGAGCTGGACGCGGTCATCATCAGCCATGCCCACTATGACCACTTCGGCGGCCTGATCTGGCTCGTGGACCACATGCCGATCCACCGGCTCATTGACACGGGCTACGTCTTCCCCGGTCAGGCCGATGCGCACTACAGCGCGGAACTGGGGCACTACGAGCGGCTGCGCGCGATCTTCCAGGCCCGGCCGGGGGCGTACCAGGCGGCCGTGACCGGGGACCTGCTCGACCTCGACCCCGAGCTGGAGGTGGAGGTCACGGCCCCGCCGGCCGGCTTCTTCACCGACCCCGGCGCCGGCACCCACCAGGACTGGAACCCCGCGGCCCACTACATGCTCAACAGCAACTCGCTGGGCCTGCGTCTCCGCCACGGCGACGTCGTGTTCCAGCTACCGGGCGACATCGAGAAGGACGATCAGGCGCGCCACTTGATCCCCTCGCTACCCCCGGGGAAGCTCCGGTGCGACGTGTTGGTGGCGCCCGGCCACGGCCTGCACACCCACCCGAACTTCGTGGCGGCCACGCAGCCGCAGGTCGTGGTCGCGAGCCTCTTCCCGCGTTGGCTGGAGAGTTGCTCGGCAGTCGAGGGGTTTGAGGCGATCGGCGCGCGGGTGTACGTCACGGGGCGCGACGGCCACGTCGCGATCACGTCGGACGGGGAGCGTTGGGCGGCAACAGCCCACGCGGCCTCAGAGTGACGGCTACTTCCCCTGGGTCAAGGTCTCGGCCAACTTCGGGTCCATCGACATCGCGCGCGTGATCCATTCAAAGGACTCGTCGGCGCGCCCCATCTCCCCAAGCAACTTGGCCTTATTGAAGGCTATATGCGCGTTGTTTGGTTGCGCCTTTAGCACCGCATCGAAGGTCCGCAAGGCTTCCTCGTGGTTCCCCATCTTGGCCAGCACGGCCCCTTTGTCAGCCAGGATGTCCACAGCCTCGGGCTCGATGCCGAGGGCCTTGTCCAGCGACCCCAGGGCCTCACCAAGCTGTCCGGCTGCCACCAGGGCGAGCCCGCGGTTGTACCAACATGAAGCTGCGGCAGGATCCCCCAGGTACAGGGGGAGCGCTCGATCATAGGACTCGACTGCCTCCCCGAAGCGCCCGAGTGCCCGCAGACTGTTGCCGCGATTGAACCAGAGCGACGCACTCCGGGCATCGGCAAGCGCAGCCTGGTCATAGTACGCGACTGCTTCCCCATGTCGCCCCCGTCGTGCCTCCGCGTTGCCCATCACGAATGCCCGCTCAGCCGTGCCGACAGACGATGGGGCCGGCGCATGCAGACCAAAGACGTTGTTCCACACCGCCTCAACCACGAGTGTCAGTACACCCGAGGCAGGGATCGCGATCCACCACGACAGGTGCAGCGCGTAGTGGCCGCCCAGCGACATCAGGAGCCAGAGCCCGAGCCATTTCACGTGAAGCCCTCCCACTCTGTGTAGGTTCGCTCTCAGCGCGGCAGCGGCGCCAGAGGCTCCCAACGGAAGGAAGCCACCAGGCGATCGAATGCGCTCACAGCCGCGCAGAACTCGTCAAAGGGGCCTCGGAACAGGAACAAGAACGCAAGCTCCACCACAATCCCGCTCGTGGGGTCAGGCAGCGTGACTGCATACCGTCTCGACCAGCAGCCACCAGCCCAGTAGGTGAGACCGGGGTGGCTGTAGCCGTCGAGAAAGAGCAGGTGGACGCCGGCGCAGTGGAAGCCGGTGGTGGCCATGAACATCTGGCTGAACCCAACGACCCAGTCGTAGATGCGCCGGTCATCCTGCGCCCCCGTCATGCCGTCTGGAGCACGCAGGGGGACCATGGGGCCTGTCAGTACGTTCGCTTCAGCGCTTCTGCCACAGCAGGTGCGACGCATGACGGGTTGCCCCTGGAGCATCCTGCCCGGCCACGCTGCCACATCGAGGCTGTAGGCCGTGGACAGGCCTGGTCCCCCGAAATATGCCCGCCCCTCCGGCACCCGTCCCTCCTCCGCGGGGGCTGTGAGGGAATGCCCGGTCATGCTGTGCAGGGCGCCGAGCACGTCGGCTACCTCGCCGCGCCATTCCACGTAGGGGCTCCTGGCCAAGCTCGGATAGTCCTGGTGTGGACGCTCCTCGCTTGGGATACGCACCTCCAGCACTCGTTCGGGGCCGCAGTTCTCGGGAGCCAGGAGCTGCTCGATCTCACTGCGGCAGTATGCCGAGCTGACATACCGGTCGTTGGTCAGAGCAATCCCGAACCGCGAGCCCCTGATTCCCTCGTCGATGGCTCTCTGGAACTGGTCGCGGTCAGTGAGCAGGATGTAGTACTCCGCGAACCACACTTGCAGTCCGGCCGCGATGAGTTGCTCAGCCAACGCGCGGGCAACGCCGACGTCCTCGCTCTTGTAGCTGATGAAGACGTCATGCTCCTTCGTTGCGCCCTGGGCGGCCGTGCTGGCTCGTGAGGTAGGCGCATCCCCAGCAGCGAAGGGAGTGCGTGACCAGCCCTCATCGGTGGCATGGCTCCCATTCCTCGGTCGTCGCACGCTCACGTACTGCTTGAGCGTCCAGAAGGCCTGGCGGCCCGCGCGGACAGAAGCGGGCAGGCTGGTGAGCCAGAAGACAGCCACGATAGCGGCCAACCACAGGGGCATCTGCCAATGGAGCAGGTGTGCAGCCGTGACCACAAGCGCCCCGATTGTCCCGGTTAGCGCTGGGTCATAGGCGAACCCCAGCAGTCGGAGCGGCCGCGTCGTCGCGGCCACTCCGTAGCGGCGGAGGCCGACCCAGAAACACACGAACGCCGCTAGCGGGATTGCTGCACTGACCAGGAACAGCACGGCAAGAGGAAGACAGAGGGAGACGCCGTTGTCGGCCCCAGGGGTGCTCACCAGGGACGACGCTGCCGCTGAGGAGACCCCTGCGAACCAAAGGCATACCGCAACGGTGCGGAGGTGGAGATCGCCGGGGAGCGCGATGCCCCACGCGAAGCAACCCGTCAGGAGAAGACTGACCGCCACCCACGTCTGGACAATGTGCCACACGGTCGAGCAGTCCACGGGAAGCCTCCGTTGCGGCCCCGGTGTCCCGCCCGGGGTTCGTGGGACGCGACCACATCGCTCGGTCCACACCCCCGCGCGCGCATTCGCCTGAACACTGTCACTTGATGCTATGGTTTCGTTGCATGGCGTCCACCTCCTCCTCGTCCCCACTCAATATCGGAGGCCCTGTTGGTGACACTGTCAGCGCGGGAACCAAGCCGACAGGGAACACGCTTGGTGCCACAGGCGTTCGTCCCACTATGGTTGTGGCTCTCGCAGACTAGCCCTCTACGGAGGCGGATGATGCGTACCCTCGTGACCGGCGGCGCCGGGTTCATCGGCTGCAACTATGTCCGACAGCTCCTGGCTGGCGATCCGGATTGCCAGGTCCGCATCATCGACAAGCTCACCTATGCCGGCAGTCGCGACAATCTTCAGGACGTGCTGGACGACCCGCGCTGCGAGTTCGTCGCCGGCGACATCTGCGACCCGGGCGCGGTGGCGGCGGCACTGGACGACGTGCAGATCGTCGTGCACTTCGCGGCCGAGACCCATGTGGACCGCAGCATCCACTCGGCCGAGGCGGCCCTGCGCACCAACGTCGAGGGCACCTTCCGGTTGCTGGAAGCCTCTCGCGACCGGGAGCTCCACCGCTTCATCCACGTGGCGACTGACGAGGTCTACGGCTCCTCCGCCGGCGAATGCTTCACCGAGGGCAGCGCCCTGAAGCCCCGCAACCCGTACTCCGCCTCCAAGGCCGGCGGCGACCGGCTGGCCTACTCCTACTTCGTGACCTACGGCGTCCCGGTCATCATCACCCGCCCGACCAACACCTACGGCCCGTACCAGTACCCCGAGAAACTCATTCCCTTCTTCGTGCTGCGCGCACTGCGCGATGAGCATCTGCCCGTCTATGGCGACGGGCGGCAAGTGCGCGACTGGCTCCACGTCGGCGACCACTGCCGCGCCGTGGACCTGCTCCTCAAGCAGGGCGCCGTCGGCGAGGTCTACAACATCGTCGGGGGCAACCAGCGGGAGAACATGCAGGTCGTCCGCCTGATCCTGGACGAACTGGGCAAGCCCGAGAGCCTCATCAAGCACGTGACCGACCGGCCCGGCCATGACGTGCGCTACCACCTGGACGGGACGAAGCTCGCGGGCCTGGGCTGGCAGCCTACCGTGCCGTGGGAGACGGGGATGCGCGAGACGATCCGCTGGTTTGCCGAGCATCGCGACTGGCTGGAGCGCAGCCTGCAGCGCGGCCACGACTTCATGGAGCAGTGGTACCGCGAGCGCTGAGTGACCGGGAGAAGACGAGAAGCGGCCCTGCCTCCAATCGAGACAGGGCCGCATGGCGTGTCAGGGGGGATGGCCTGGCAGCCGAGCCTACTTGTTCCCGGCACACTCGGTCCGCATGCCGGTGGCGTCGCTGCCCCGCGTGGTCGCGGCCGGCTTGGTCGTCGCGGCGGGCGGCCCTTCGCTGTGGTCATCGGCGGCGCCGTGGATGATGTCAATCATGCTCTTGCCGCTCATGACGCCATCCGTCCGCGCCTGCCCGACCGTCAGGAACTTCCCGACCAGCAGGATGTTCAGGTAGGGCAGCTTCTCGTACTCCACTTCCTCCAGGAACTTCCCGACTGTGCTGCGGATGATCATCTCCTGGTGGGGCACCCCGGCGTAGCACACGACCGCCACGGGCGTGTCGGCCGGGTAGTGCTTGCGCAACTGCTCGAAGCCGGTCTTGTACTTGAAGCCGCAGGTGTAGAAGATCATGCTGGTCTTCGTCTCCATGAGCTTCTCGTTGGGGTCCGCGCGCCCCGGCCAGTCACCCATGGTCAGGATGACGGCGTTGGTATCCCCGCCGAAGGTCGGGCTGTACTTCACCGCCGCCGTGGCCGCCTCAAACGCGCCGAGACCGGGCACGATCTCCGTCTCCACGTCGGCGGGCAGCATCTCCAGGTAGAAGGTCGTCCCATAGATCATCGCGTCGCCCCACTGGAGCGCGGAGACGATCTTCCCGGCCTTCGTGGCGTCCACGATCTGCCGGATGACCTCCAGGCGGCTCTTCTGGTTCCGCTCGGCCACGGCCCGCGCCGCCGGGTCCTTGATCTTGGCCGGGTCCAGGCCATACGCCACGCGCGCGGCATGGGGGCAGTAGATGACGGTCCGGTCGCCGATGACGTCCTTCCACGCGATCGCGTCGCCCGGTTCCTCCAGCAGGAAGATGTCGGTCTTCTCACACACCTTGCTGGCGCGTATCGTCATCAGATCGGGGCATGTACCCATACCGACGATGTAGAACTTGCCCGGATACGGCTTGGCGGCGGTCGTCGCCGGCGCCTGTGCCGCAGCCAGGCTGGCCACGACGAGCCCGACGACCACGAGAGGCAGTACGCAACGCGGTATTCCCGACTTCATGCTGTTCCTCCAGTGAGACAACAGTGATCGGTTCGCCGGCTGGTCAATGGCCTACCACCAGCCGCCCTTGATCTCCTTGCGGCCCTGCTTCTGCCACTTGGCGTGTCCGTCGCAACAGGCGAAGTTCGTCCCCCCGCAGTGGATCGCGGCCCCGCTATACGACTGCCCCCAGTCCTCCCAGATGAACGTCACGACCGGGTCGGCAACGGCCCCCAGAGACACCGGGCCGGCGGTCGCACCCTTCGAGGTGTACAGGTCGGCCATGACGACCATGGCGTTGATCTCGTAGTTGGTGGGCACCCGCCCCAGAGCCGGGTCGGACCAGTGGTCAGAGGGCGACTTGCTGGTCTGGGCGCAGTACCACACCTGGCTGTTCTTGACATAGGGGGTCAGGTAGTACGACACCCAGGGGCCGCCGTCGTAGTAGTTGTTGCTGCCGGTGGTCAGGACGCCATACGGCCAGGCCATCGAGGTCGTGCAGTAGGCATAGGGGTACATCTCGTCATAGTCCTGCGCGTACATCATTGTCGCCAGGCCGATCTGCTTGAGGTTCGACAGACACGACGATTGCCGCGCCTTGGCACGGGCCTGGGCAAAGACGGGGAAGAGTATGGCTGCGAGGATGGCGATGATGGCGATGACGACCAGTAGCTCGATGAGTGTGAACCCGCGACTGCTGCGCACGTGCATCTGGGTCTCATCCTTCCTTTGGTCTAGAGCAGTCCTTCACCACTGACTATCACTATAGCGACGCCTCGCGTGGGTACACCGCACGTTTGGGGGTATTGCGTTCTCCGTCCCCGAAACGTCCACGCCACCTCCCTCCCCGTCTGGCATGATGGAATGCCGTAGCACAGCCTCAGCACAGCGATGCCCCTCCCGCCGGAGGCCCGCGCCATGTCCACCAGTCCCAGACCCCACCTGACGGTTGCCGACGGCACGCTGCTGATCATCGGCCTCGTGGTCGGCACGGGGGTCCTGCGCGTGCCGGCCAGTATCGCCCAGCAGACCACCGGGCCCGGTCCCATGCTCGGCGCCTGGCTGCTCGGGGCGCTCTTCGCGGGCTGTGGAGCCTACTGCTATGCGCAGCTCTGTCGCCTGTACCCCCGGACGGGCGGCGAGTACGCCTACCTGCATGGCTCGTGGGGCGCCACGGTCGCCTTCCTCTTTGCCTGGTCACGTGCGACGGTGCTGCAGACCGGGTCCATCGCGGCCACCGCCTTCATCTTCGGCGACTACGCCGCCAAGCTGCTCTCCCTGGGGCCTGGCAGCGCCACGATCTACGCCCTGCTGGCGGTCATCGCCCTGTCGGCCGTCAATGCGCTGGGCCTGCGCTCGGGCAAGCTGACCCAGAACCTCCTGACCGCCGGGAAGCTCCTGGGCCTGCTGCTCATCGTCGGCGCCGGGCTGATGGTCCGCCGGGCGGTCGCGGCGCCCCTGCCCCCGGCGGAGCCGGCGTCAGGGGGCACGCCCATGTTCGGTCTGGCGATGGTGTTCGTGCTCTACGCCTATGGCGGCTGGAACGAAGCGTCCTACCTGTCGGGCGACGTGAAGCGGGGTTCGCGTGACCTGGCGGCGGTGCTCTTCCTGAGCACCGGCCTGGTCGCCCTGGTGTATGTGCTCGTGCACCTGGCGTACGTGCATGGCCTGGGCTTCGAGGGCTTGAAAGGGTCCGCGGTGCCGGCAGCCGATGTCGCTCGCCAGGCCTTCGGACGGACTGCGGAGCTGGTGGTGGCGGCGCTGGCCGCCCTGATCGCCCTGGGGACGGCCAATGCCACCATCTTCACCGGCTCGCGCACACTTCAGGCGCTGAGCGACAACCACCCGGGACTCCAGGCCCTCGGCGCCTGTCCGGCCGGGCGCAGTGCCCCGGTCAACGCCTTCTGTCTGCAGGGCCTGGTCGCCGCTGCCCTGGTGCTGGTGGCGGGCCTGTGGGGGCAGAACGGCCGCCACGGCTTCGAGTCGGCTGTGGAGTATACGGCGCCCGCCTTCTGGGGGTTCATGACGCTCATCGGCCTGGTGGCGGTCAAGCTGGCCTGGCGGCACCCCCAGCGCCCGCGGCCGTCCCCCGCCTTCCTCGTCACGGCCGTCCTGTTCGTGGCGATGGACCTGTACATGCTGCACAGCAGCATTGCCTACGTCGGGCGCCATGCCGTGCTCAGCCTGGCTGTGGTGGCCCTCGGGCTGCCGGTCTACTGGCTGGTCAGTCGAGCCGACCGCCGCCGGGCCGCGGACACCACGCAGGCGACCGCGGAAGCTGAGGCCGAGCCCCTCGCGGGCTCGTGAGCACGGGCCACGCTGGAGAGGATGACACGCCATGAGACGGGTACTGCTGCCACTCCTGTCCGTCCTGCTCGTCGTCGCCGCCGGGGCGGATGGCGCCGCCTACAAGCAAGAGCTGATTGCCCGCTTCCCCTTCTACAACGTGGCGACGGGCATCTTCGCCCCGGTCTACCCGGCGTTCGCCCGGCAACTGGTGCAGGACTACGCCCTGCGGGGTGGGGTCCTGGTGGACGTGGGCGGCGCGGAGGGTTCGCTCGCCATGGAGTTGGCCAAGCTCACCGAGGCCACGGTCTACGTGGCGGACATCAACCCGGCCGCAGTGAGGCTGTGCAATCTGCTCGTGGACGAGGCCAAGCTGACCGGCCGTGTCCGTGCGGTGGAGGCCGACGCGCAGAACCTGCCGCTGCGCGACGACCTGGCGGACTTCGTGGTCAGCCGCAACTCGCTGTTCGAGTGGCCGGACAAGCTCGCCGGCATCAGGGAGGCGTATCGTGTCCTCAAGCCCGGGGGCGTGGCCCTGCTTGGCGGCGGCCTGTCACGTCTGCTGAGCCCCGAAGACAAGGACCGCATCGTGGCGTGGTGCGCGCAGAAGCGGGCGCAGAAGCCCGATGATGTCGTGAAGATGCCCGACGACCTCGTCGCGCAGTTGCAGCAGGCAGGGATCGCGCAAGCGCGGGTGATCGAGGGCCCCACCGAGTTCGACTGGTGGCTCGAGATGCGCAAGTACTGAGGTTCGTGCGAGTAGGGAAACAGGCCGTGGGTGCCGCGTCGTGTGCGGCGGGCCCCACGGCCG